>NZ_JBSFJL010000041.1:0-75844 GCF_053598035.1 Streptomyces sp. NPDC001204
TGCCGTGCTCGGAGGGCCCTGGCCTCTACACCAACGCGCACGCCTACGCGGACTGGATCAACAAGACCATGAAGACCAACCACGCCCCGAAGAACCACCACGCCGTGAAGAACCACCACGCCCCGAAGAACCACCACGCCCCGAAGACCAACAGCGTCATGAAGACCGACGGCGCCCTGTCGACTGTGGCCATGAGCTCCGACCTTGCCGAGACCGGTACGAACGACAACACCGCGGCAATCGCCGGTATGGCCGCCACGCTGGTCGTCGCCGGTGCCGGCACCGCCGTCGCAGTCCGCGGCCGCAAGACCCGCCGCGCCGCCTAAGCGAAAACGCCGCAGCCCAACAGCGGCCCCCTGACCAGGGGGCCGCTGCCCATTGCCGCGTCCTGCCCACCCTCATCCGCCCTGTTTGTAAGCACTTGAGTGGCCCCACGGTACGGACGAGTTTTAGGGTCCGCCGTGAACGCGCACTGTCACGTTGGCTGGCGCGTGGCTTGGCCGTACGGGGAGGGGGTCACCGTGGAGAGTGCGCCGCCGTTGTACAAGGGGCATCGGTACCCGGCCGAGGTGATCGCGCATTGCGCGTGGCTGTACTTCCGTTTCCCGCTGTCGTTCCGCGAGGTCGAGGAAGCTGATGCTCGAGCGCGGCGTGGTCGTCTCCTACTGGACGGTCCGCCGCTGGTGCGGCAAGTTCGGGCAGCAGTACGCCAACCTCCTGCGCCGACGGCGGCCGAGGCCCGGGGACAAGTGGCACCTGGACGAGGTCTTCATCAAGATCAACGGCCGGTTGCACTACCTGTGGCGGGCCGTGGACCAGGACGGCAACGTCCTCGACATCCTGGTCCAGCCCCGACGCGACACGCAGGCGGCGTCCGGTTCTTCCGTCGGCTCCTGAAGGATCTGGAGTACACGCCGCGGGTGGTGGTCACCGACAAGCTCCGCTCCTACGGCGCAGCCCACCGCCAGGTCATGCCGGGCGTGGAGCATCGCACCTCGAAGTACCTCAACAACCGGGCCGAGAGCTCGCACCAGCCGACCCGCCAGCGCGAACGGGCGATGAAACGCTTCACCTCGCCCAGCCACGCGCAGCGGTTCCTGTCAGCGTTCAGCGGCGTCTCACCCCCACTTCCGACCCCGACGCCACCGCCTGACCTCAGCCCGGTACCGCACCGGGATGACCGAGCGCTTCACCACCTGGAAGCAGGTCACCGGCACGGCCGCGCCGGTCTGACAACGGCCATCCGCCGGGGCGGCATGAGGCGACCTGCCCTGACGGGCTGCCAGAACCACCCCAATACAACAATGTGACAGTGCCGGAGGAGGTAGTCGCGCAGGACCGTGAGGCCGCCAGGACCAGTACCTCGGCAGTAGGACGATCACGTCGTAGGCGTCGAGGGCGTCGGCCACCGCCGCCGCGAGTGGGCTGCGGTCGGTTCGGGGCCAACCTCCGTCGTTCTCCTGTGCGGTGTGGCGGGTCTCCCACATGCAGGTGTGGCGTGCCAGGAGGCCGGGGCCGTCCGGCGAGGCCCACAGCGTGCTGGTCGTCGGCTCCGGCGGGGCGGCCGACTCGGTCTTCTTCTTGCGGCGGCTCCGGCTGCGGCCCACGCCGCTCATGGTCCAGCGCCAGTAGTCCTCGGCTTCCTCCCACCCATCAACCACTGGATGGTGTCGTGTCGCCCTTGCGACATGTCTCACCTGTGCCACCCGGATTAAGTGACATCCGGTCTCCGGCCAGCTGATTCTGTCCAGCGTGTGAACAGCACACTGCATGCAAGGGAAGGCAGCACTGATGAGACGGATCCGCCTGTGGGCGGCAATATCCGCGGGTTTCGCGCTAGCTGCGGGTGCCGTGGCGCCCGTCCCCGCCGGCGCAAGCAGTCTGCGCACGGAAGCACTTGTGAGCCCGTCGGTAGGCAACTCGGCGACTGTGAAGCTGATTACCGGTGACAGTGTGACCGTCACCCCGACTGCGGGCGGGCGGCAGATCGCCTCCGTCACTCCGGGGGCTGGGCGTCGGGGCATCATTTTTCGGACTTTCGAGCAAGACGGACACGTGACGGTGATTCCGTCTGACGCCGGAGCTCTGGTGGCGGCCGGACGCCTGGACCGGGAGCTGTTCGATGTGACGGCACTCCTCGCTCAGAAGTACGACACGGCGCACGCGCACGCGTTGCCGCTCATCGTGGGGCGGGGCGGGCGGACAGCGGAATCGGTCTTTCGAAGCTTGACTGCCGAAGGCTCTTCTGTTCGCAGGCTCGACAGCATCGACGCACAAGCGGTGCAGGTAGGCGAAGCGGACCTCGGCAGGTTCTGGAAGCAGTTGGTGCCCGCTGGCGAACAGACAAAAGCAGCCGAGGCAGCTGATGCTCCGAGGGTGTGGCTGGACGGCCGGGTGCGAGCGTCTCTCGATCGCAGCACGGCCCAGATCGGTGCTCGGGAGGTCTGGCAAGCCGGCTACCAAGGTGACGGGGTCAAGGTCGCTGTCCTGGACACCGGCGCTGACCAGAACCATCCCGACCTGGCAGGTCGGATCATCGAGGCCAAGGACTTCTCTGATAGTTCCGGTACCGGCGACGCCTTCGGGCACGGGACTCACGTCGCGTCCATCGTAGGCGGCAGTGGTGCCGCATCCGGAGGCAGCCGCAAGGGCGTTGCGCCCGCAGCGCAGCTGTTGGTGGGAAAGGTCCTCGGCGACGACGGCTTCGGCAGCGAGTCACAAGTGATCGAAGGCATGGAGTGGGCTGCGGCACAGGGAGCCAAGGTCGTCAACATGAGCCTGGGATCCGATGAACCCTCCGACGGCACCGATCCCATGAGCCAGGCACTGAACGAGCTCAGCCGGCGCGTCGGCATTCTGTTCGTCGTGGCGGCGGGCAACAACGGTGAACAGGGGGTCGGCACCGTCGGCTCTCCTGGTGCTGCAGACGCCGCGTTGACGGTCGGAGCTGTCGACCGGAACGACGCACTCGCCTCGTTCTCCAGCCGCGGTCCGCGCCGAGAGGACGACGCGGTCAAACCGGATGTGACGGCACCTGGCGTCGGCATTGTGGCGGCCCGCGCGGCCGGGACCACGATGGGTGACCCAGTGGACGAGCGCTATGTCGCTGCCTCCGGCACATCCATGGCGACCCCGCATGTGGCGGGTGCGGCCGCTCTGCTCGCCCAGCGCCATCCCGACTGGAACGGCACCCAGTTGAAGGACGCGCTGATCAGCACCGCCACTACGATCCCCGGCCAGAAGGTCACCGAAGAGGGCGGCGGCCGAATCGACGTGCGCACCGCGGCACTGGGGCCCGTCACCGCCACCGGCACGCTCGCCCTCGGCCCCTTCACGTCTGAGTCCACCGCTTCTGCCGTCTCCCGAATTCGGTACAGCAACTCCTCCGACAAGGACGTCACGCTCGCGCTCTCCGTCAAGCTGTCCACCGACGGCGGCCGGGTGCCCGCCGAAGGAACAGTGCGACTCGGCTCTGACTCGGTGCGCGTGCCGGCGGGGGCGACGGCCGAAGTCCCGCTGACCGTCGATGCGGCCCGCGCCGGAAAAGGCAAGTTCTACGGCTACGTCACCGCCACAGCCGCCGACGGAAAGACCGCCGTGCACACCATCCTCAGCCTCGTGGTGCACGGGCCCACTCACCGGCTCACCGTGAAGACGTACGGCAAGGACGGCAAACTCGCTGCGGGCTTGCCGAGCATCTGGGGCCCCGACGGCTTCGTGAGTTACACAGACCCCGCATCTGTCGTCGTCGAGGTCGAGGAGGGTGTTTACCAGCTGGAGAACAGCTGGCTGGACCAGGCAGACGACGGGCAGGAGTTGCGCCACGTAGTGCTGCCGGAAGTGAGGGTCATCAAGGACATGACCGTCACCCTGGATGCCCGCACCACGGTTCCGGTGGACATCCGCACGCCCCGGCCCGCGGAACAGCGCGGTGCCCTGAGCTTCCAGACCTACCGGGAGCTCGACGGCCACAGCCTGTCACAGGGGACCATGTACTTCGACATCGCCAAGCGGCTGTACGTGAGCCCGACAGCCCGCGTCACGGAGGGCACCTTCGAGTTCGCCTCCCGCTGGCAGCTCGTCGCCCCGCTCCTCCAGGCGAAGGTGCCAGGCGCCGATATCGACCTGAACGCCTATTACATGCCCACGTCGCCTGTCTTCGATGACCAGGGGGCCACGTTGACCGCGGTTGGCGCCGGTGACGCCTCGGTTGCCGATTTCCGGCACGCCCGCGGCCGGCTCGCAATCGTGAACAACCCCACAGGAGCAGATGAGAGGGCCCTCGTCGCGCGGGCGGCCGCCGCTGGCGTCCGCGCCGTGATGCTGGTCCACTTCGACAACACTGGCTGGACCCGTTGGAACCCGCAGGGCGAGCGCTTGGCCCTGCCGACCGTGCGTATCGGCTCGGCTGCGGGAGACAAACTGCTCGCACGCATCGCCCGCACGTCGACCTCGGTGAAATTCTCGGGCACGGCGCGCAGCCCCTACCTGTACGACGTGATGCAAGTGTCCCCGCAGCAGATCCCCCAGCACGTCGTCCACACCGTCTCCGATCGCAACAGCGCAGTTGTCCAGAACACCTATGCGGACAACGGCGGTACGGGCTGGGCAAGCGAACAGCGCTTCGGCTGGCGGCCCTACCACAAGACCGCTTGGCTCCAGTACACCCGGTTCGTACCGACCGGATTCGCCCGCACCGAATACGTCAGCTCCGGCGACACCACGTGGCAGCACTTGGTGCACTACACGACAACGTTCGACGTCGATAAGCCACTCGGCGTCGGCATGCGTGATACGTCGCGGACCTACCGGGCCGGCGCACAGCCGCAGGAGACCTGGCAGGGAGCTGTCGTCCGGCCGTCCATACCCACCGGCACCACCACGCCGACTGTGCGCGACGGAAATGTGCTGCGGCTGAGGATTCCCGAGTTCACGGACTCCCAGGCCGGTCACTGGTCGCGGGCCGCTGCGGACGGCGCCATCGGTATCGGAACCTCCCTCGCGGGCACGGCCGGTGACGCGGCGAGCGCCGTCCTGTACCGCGACGGCAAGAAAATCAACGAGCTGGACAGCGCCTGGGCAGACGTGGAGGTCACTGCCGACAAGGCCGCCTACCGGCTGGATTTGACAACGTCCCGGAATTCGGAGGACTGGAAGTCGGGTGTGGCCACCACTACCTCCTGGTCCTTCGTGTCGGGCCGGACGGAGACCGTTTCGCCACTGCCGCTGCTCCAACTCGACTACGACGTACCTGTCGACACCCACAACACCCTGCACGGTGCGGGTACGCACAACATCAGTGTCCAGGTCCGTGCCCAGGATGGACTGCCCGCTCCGCGGGGGGTGACGGTCCGTGTCGAGGCCTCCTACGATGACGGGCGTACCTGGTCCGCGGCGAAGACGACCGATCTCGGCCGCAACACCTTCCGGGCCAAGATTGACAGCCGGTCAAAGCGGGACGGCCAGGTGACTCTGCGCGTCACGGCCCACGATGCCGAAGGGAACGCCGTCAGTCAGACCGTGCAGCGCGCCTACGCACTGCGTTGATAACCTCCTGCACGGGGGTGCGCGGCCCTGCCGCTCGCCCCCGTGCTTCATCCTCTGTGTAGTACGGTATTCAACCGTCGACGCTCAGGGGCCAAGGAGGGCATGCGTAGTGCTGGAGCTCGCCGGCCTATCCCCTGATGAGGAAGCCATCTATGGGCTCCTTGTGACATCCGGCCGGGCCGCCGCAGCGGACCTCGCCCAGCGGAGCGGCCTCACGGACTCACAAGCCCGCCGCATCTTGGACTCGCTCACCTCCAAGGGCCTCGCCAGCCCTACCGACGACACGCCCCGGCTCTACCAGGCGGCTCCTCCTGATGTGGCGCTGCTGCCAAGGCTGAAACGCAGCGCTGACGAGCTCGATCTGGCCAGGCGCGAGGCCGCCAGACTGATCGATTCCTACCGGGACACGATGCGCAGGCACGACGCCGGTCAACTGCTGGAGGTGATCACTGGAGCAGAGGCCTTGCGCCAGCACCTTCGGCAGATCCAGACCAGCGTGCAGGACGAGATGCTCTGGTTCTGCAAGGCCCAGTACGTCGCGATGCCGGCGAGCAGCAACACCGAGGAATTCGAGGCGCTGGCCCGCGGCGTCCGATACCGGGTGCTGTACGAGAAGGCGTTCTTCGAAGAAGACGGCGCAGTCGACAACGTGGTGGCGGGTGTACGGGCCGGAGAGATCGCCCGTGCCGCGCCTCACTTGCCGCTACGCCTCGCCATCGCGGACCGCGCCGTCGCCATCTTTCCGTTGGTCGCCGGCGGGCCGCACGGCAGCCCGGAAGAACCCACCACGGCGCTGGTCAGGGACAGCAACCTTCTGGACGCGTTAGTGGCTCTGTTCGACCGCTACTGGGAAGACGCTGTCCCCTTGGACGTTGACGACACTGGCGAGATCTCAGGAATCGACGGGACCGGGGCGCCCGACGGGCTCGCCCCCACCGACCGTAAGCTGCTGTCCCTGCTTGTGGCAGGAGTCGCCGACAAGGCGATCGCTTCCCAGATGCAGCTGAGCCGCCGGACCGTCCAGCGCCGCATACAGAGCATGATGGAGCGCGCCGGCGCGGCAACACGCATGCAACTCGCCTGGCAAGCGGCGCGCCGCGGATGGCTGTGAGTCAAGCCGCACTCCCGAACCCCCGCTTCTCCTGCTCGCGTAGGGCTAGCTGCACGCGGTGCTACTCAAGGAACTGCCTGGGGGCGAAGACCGGTGGGCAACCGCCGCGGAAGCCGCGTCGGTGAGCAACTTGGTCGGCGCTCGGGAATGCTCGGGGCGATGCCGTGCCATCGGCACCAGGCGCGGATCGCTCGGAAGGAATAGGCCCTGTCCGCCACCACCCGGGCCTGGCGAGTACGGGGCCGCCCCTGCCCCGTCCGCGGCACCCGAATGGTGTCCATCATTGCGGGTCCCGGCGGCGTGCTGGTGGGCACGGTTGACCGTGGAATCCACCGAGACCGTCCACTTGACTCGGCCCATAGCGTCGTCCCGCACCTGGACGTGCTCCAGCAGCCTGCCCCAAGTGCCGTCCGCCTCCCATCGGGCGAAGCATTCATAGGCGGTCTGCCACAGTCCGTACCGCTCGAGAAGGTCCCGCCACGGAACACCCGTCCGTAACCGGCACCTGGTGTCCTTTTCGGGATCCGTGATCCGGACCGGGGCGCACGAGAGCGCGAGCGGACCGGTGAGTGGGGAGACGGCCTCACGGCGTTCAGGCGCGACGGCGCGCCGAGGCTACAGCGCTTGCGCGGGCGTGGGCCGGGACCCGAGGCCCACCGGGTGCCTCGGCGAACCAGTTGTCGTCAGGCGACAGCGGTCACCGCAGGAGGTCCCCGAGATGTGATCGCGTGGATGAGAAGACGAAGACCCGGTGTCCGGTCCGAGCGAGGGCGAGGCTGGCGGAAGCGCAGGCGGCCCGGGGCCGCGGGTAGACCGAGCAGCAGCCGCAGCGGTGCCGCCAGCCATCCGGCGATGATGGCGATTCTTGGTAACGAAAAACACCAGGTTCGCTCTTCGTTACCCAGACAGTTGCGCGATCAACGACGGTTCGGGCTGAACCGCTTATGGAGTGTGCGGGCCGTGCCGAGGTCGTGTCCCGACACGTGGTGTAGGCAGTGAGGATCTCTGCGGGGGATCCGGTACAGCACACACTGGCGAAGCCGTCCCTCGGGCACGCTCGGATCCTCGAAGTCGTCGGCCGGGTCCCGGGTCATGCCGATCCGGCGCATCACTGCCTGGGAACGGAGGTTGTTGACGGTCGTCGACGCAACCACTTCCGGCAGCCCGAGGGTCTCGAAGCCGAATGCCAGGCAAGCCAGGGCGGCCTCGGTGGCGTAACCGTGACCCCACGCCGAACGCATCAACCGCCACCCGATATCCACCCCCGCGAACGGCATGTCCTCGCCCACGTCGTCCAAGCCGACACGGCCGATGAACTCGCCAGTCTGGCGTGCTTCGAGCGCCCACCATCCAAAACCGCGCGCGTCAAACTCGGCCTGCATGGATGCCACCACGGCATCGCTTTGCTCCCGCGTCAGCAGTTCCCCCAAATGTTCTCGGACTTCGGGATCGGCGTTCATCGCCGCCCACGGCTCAAGGTCGAACTCCCGCCACCGGCGGAGCACAAGACGATCGGTACGCAGCTCTGGCATGCCACCCAACCAACTTCATCAAGATCAGGGTGTCGATCGGTTATGTCGAGCCCCGCGGTGCTGGCCCATGCCAGACCCACTGCGCAGCCCCTTACGGCTTAGACCGTCCGACTCTGGGCTCGTCCGTGGGTCCACGCGCTGCGGGGGGGAGCCAAGATGAGCAGGTCTGGGGAGGCCCCGCGATCGATGCGCTCGGGGACGTGTGGACAGGGCTGGCTGCCTTGTGATGATCGACGGCTCGGCCGGTTCACGCCTGGAACTCGGTGAGATCGATGGCGTGAACGCGCAGCGGGTAGCCGTACACCGGGTGTGCCGTCTCCCGCTCGGGCACCATGCCGAGCTTGCGGATGACGTTCTCGGAGGCGTTGTCACCCACCCGGTTGATGCTGATGACGCGGTCCAGGCCGCGGTCCTGAAGAGCGAACTCCAGCGTGGCGTGGGCGGCTTCGGACGCGTATCCCTGGCCCCAGAACTGTGAGCCGATCCGCCAGCTGATCGCCACGGCGGGCATCACCTCCGGCAGGAACTCGGGCACGGACAGTCCCGTGAAGCCGATCAGCTCGCCCGAGGCCAGCAGCTCGACGGCGAAGAGCCCGAAGCCCTCCTCGTCCCACTCCTCCTCCCACCGCTCGATGTCCTCGGCCGTGTGGTCCAGGTCGCGCACCGAGCCGTCGTCGATCCAGCGCATGACCCGCGGGTCCGCATTGATGTCCGCCATCGGCGCGAGGTCGTCATCGTGCCAGATACGGAGGAGGAGGCGGGGTGTGCGGATCTCGGTCATGCGCCCATCCTGCCGAAGGCAAGGGCCTCATCCGTAATCCGGCGCTCGCCCGCGCTGCCGCCGCGGAGCCACAAGGTGTCAAGCCGCCTGCACCGCACCCCATGACGGGTGAGACATCGGGCCGACGGCGGGGCAGACCACGTGCCACTTCGGCAGCGCGGTCGAGAGGTGAGACCGATTCGGCGGCAGCCTGCCGCAGCACCGAGATCATTCACGGAATCGCGGCCAGAGCCAATTTCAGATAGCGCCATCAGCGACGGCCCGCAGGATGCAGAAGGCGGCCTCCTCTCCGTACGCCAGCCACAGGCCGGTCAGTAACGCTGCGAGCATGCCGAACGACAACGAACCGCCGCCGACCATGGAATGCCCCATGCGGCCATGTCCATGCCATGCGCATGACTCCATGTCGCCCATGCCCGCGCAACGCGCTGACCGACCGGAACAATCAAGGCCAGCGCAGTTTGGGGTATGGCCACCGTTCTTTGCGAGCAAGCCGCTATGCACCCAGATTGCTACGAGAGGGAGGGTCAACGAGGAGTCCTCTTACGGATCACGTAGTAGTTGGCCGATGTCGGGGTCTGCTGGCTCTGGCGGTACTGCTACCTGCGCCTCAAGGCCATCGAGCGAGAGACCGAAGCCGCCTAACACGTCTGCACGTTCACCCGTACGCGACTCTGCACTCCAGGTCGGTCGTACACCGACACCGCCTCGCCCGCCACCGCATCAGCGTCCTGTTCGCCATGCTCCGCGACGGCACCTCCTACGAACCCCCGCCTCCCCGAAGCAGCCAACGCATGACCAGCTCGGGCTTGACGAAGGAGATAGAGGCACCCCCCGTCACGCATCCAACAACGTGACAACACCGTTGCTTCTCATCCGCTCAGGGCGGCTGTCGGATGTGTGCATGCGGCGCGGATTGCCGGGTACAGTCCGGCCACCGCTCCGATGAGCAGGGTGGCGCCGACCGCGATCACCAGGGTCACGGGTGGCACCGTGACGGGCCAGCCCTTGATGAAGGCGAAGCCGGCAGTCACCGCGACGCCGAGCAGCGAGCCGAGTACTCCGCCGAACACCGAGAGCAGGAGTGCTTCGGCGAGGAATTGCCTGCGGATGTGGCTGCGGGTGGCGCCGAGGGCGCGTCGGAGACCGATCTCGCGGCGGCGTTCCAGCACTGAGATGATCATCGTGTTGGCCACGCCGATGCCGCCGACGAGGAGGGCAACCGAACCGAGCCCGACGAGCAGCCCGGTGAACGCCTCGTCGGCGGCGTTCTTCGCGGCGAGGGCGTCGGATGGTCGGGATACCGTGACCTCGTCGGGTGCCTGCGGGTTGACCGTGCGGCCGAGGCGGGAACGCACCGAGTCCACGGCTGCGTCCACCGAGCGCTCGTAGACGACGGTCGGGCTGCCGTCGTAGTCGAACTGCGAGCGCGCGATCGGGGCGCCGAGCAGCGCGGAGGTGTCGAGCTCCGGCGCGAGCGGCACGGCTTCGAGGATTCCGACCACGGTGAAGTACTGGTTGCCGATCCACACCTGGGATCCGGTGGAGGCGACGCCCAGCCGTTCGGCGGTCTTGGAGCCGAGGACGACGGTGGGGAGGTTCGCGGTGGCGTTGTTCAGCCAGGCTCCTGCCGCGAGCTTGGCGCCCACGGTGCCGAGCAGGTGGAGATCGGTAGCACGGGCGGTGATGCCGCCGGTGGCGTCCTTGTCGGAGAAGTGGCTGCGATACACCCCGGCGTCGAGGTCGCCGTAGCCGCTCGCGCTCTCGACTCCGTCCAGGAGGGCGATCTTCGCGATGGTGTCCGGCGGCAGTTTCGTGTCTTGTCCGAAGAGGCTCTTGCCGGCCTGCGCGGTGAGCAGGTTCGTGCCGAGGGTCGCCAGTTGGGCGTTGAGCTTCGCCTGGCTGGACGCCGAGATGCCGACGACGGCGATCATGGCGGCGATACCGATCGCGATGCCCAGCGCCGACAGGATCGCACGGGCCGGCCGGGTGCGCAGCCCGACGGTTCCCAGCCGCAGCAGGTCTCGGCCGAGCAGGCGTGAACGGGGTGGACGCGGCGGTGCCGAGCCTGGCGTGGGGGCCGCTGAAGTGGTCGACGCGCTCATGCGATCGCCTTCTCGGCGGAGTCGGAGAGGACTCGACCGTCGCGGATGGCGATCTGACGCGGCAACCGCGCGGCCAGTTCTGCATCGTGGGTGATGACCACGACGGTGGTTCCCTGTGCGTTGATCTCGTGCAGGAGCTCGACGATCGTCGCGCCCGACGCCGAATCGAGATTGCCGGTCGGTTCGTCCGCCAGCAGCAGCGGCGGGTTGCCGATCACGGCCCGCGCGATGGCGACGCGCTGGCGCTCGCCGCCGGATAGCTGGTTCGGCTTGTGATCGTGGCGGTGGCCGAGCCCGACGCGGTCGAGGACGGTCCGCGCCCGCTCACGCCGGTCGGACCGGGGGATGCCCGAATAGAGCAGCCCGTCGGCCACATTGTCGAGCGCGGTCACGCCGTCGGCAAGGTGAAACTGCTGGAACACGAAGCCGATCCGGTGGGCGCGCAGAGCCGAGAGCGCACGATCGGAAAGGTCGTTCACATCCGCCCCTTCGATGACGACCGAGCCCGCGGTGGGCCGGTCGAGGGTGCCGATCAGATTGAGAAGGGTCGATTTGCCGGAGCCGCTCGGCCCGACGATCGCGACCAGTTCGCCTTCCCGAATGGTCAGGCTCACCCCCGCGCACGCCAGCACCGGAGGCTCCCCATAGCTGCGCTCGACGTCGCGCAGCACGACGATGTCGCTCATACTCCCGGCACCACGACTTCCTGGCCGTCGGCGATGCCGTCGCCGGAGATCTCCACGCGCCCTCCGGCGAACAGGCCGGTCTTCACGGGGACACGCTGGGTCATACCGTCCTTGCCGACGACTTCGACCCCGAACCGGTCTCCGTCGAGTGCCTGAAGGGCACCGACGGGCACCGAGAGCACGTTCTTGCGCACCGCCGATGGGAAGTTCACGGTCACCGTCGCCTGCTGAAGCGGGCCGGCCGCCGCCGGGTCGGCCAGAGAGACGACGACGGGGATCACCACGGTCTTGCCGTTGCTGCCTTCTTTCTCTGTCGGCACACCGACCGCCGTGATCGTGCCCCTCGTCGACTCGCCCGAGGGAAGGTCGATGGTGACTTTGCCGCCGACGACCGCCAGTTGCTGGTCGGCGAGTTTGAGGTCGACATCCACCTTCTTGTCGAGTCCTGTGATGCCGAGGACGGGCGAGCCGGCGCCGATCTGGGTGCCGGCGGTCGTCTTCACCGCGGCGACGCGCACGTCGCCGGCGGCGAAGACGATGCGGCCGAGTTCGATGGTTCCCGTTCTCTTCTGGCCGGTGGCCTTCTGCCAGGCCCAGATCGCGTTGGCGGTGCGCAAGGTGAACTTCTCGTCGGGTTCGCCGTCGAAGTAGCCGAGCGTCGCGAGGCTCCGCTCGAGCTGTTTGACATCCGGCCCGTCGTCCATCCCGTTCTGGAACGCGCGCCAGGCGGGAACGGTCCCGCGGAAGAGGAACACCGGCACGTTGTCGAGCGCGAAGAGCCTCTGGCCGAGGTGGATCTGCTTGCCGGTGGCCGGCAGTGAGGTGACCACGCCGCCGAGGCCGCTGGTGACGTCGCGCGCGACGGCGAAAGCGAGGGTTCCCGAGGCCTTCGTCGTTCCCGTGAGCGTGCCGCGTTCGATCGGCGCGGTGTTGACGTGCAGGTTCTCCTTGGCGGTGCCGGGGCTGCGGGTCGTGTTGTATGCGTAAACGCTGACGGCGCCAGCCCCGAGCAGGCCGGCCACACCGAGAGCGGCGCCGACCGCGACGAACCGGCGTCGTGGAACACGGCCGCGGTGCGAAGCCGAGTCGCTCCGGGCTCCGGAGGCGGGCTCGTGTTCCGTGACCACTTCCTCAGACATTGGGTCGCACGCCCCCAACGCTGAGGCCCGAGTTCGGCGCGCACTTCGCGATCAGGTCCTTCGGCGCGTCCTGAGGGATCGTCAGGCCGATTTCGCCCTTCTGGGGATCGGGAACGTCGAGGCCGTTGTCGCGGAAGCACTTCGCGCTCTTCAGCGCCTCCTCCTGCAACTGCTCGTCCGACTTGTTCTCCACGCCGGGGGCGGGGGGCGGGTCGCCAAGCTTCCCACGGCACTTCGTGCTGGCCTTCTCGAGCGCGGCGGCGTCCGAGCTATCCTGCAGGCCGCCCAACCCGCCCTTCCCCGGGTCGGCAACGTCGAGGCCCTCGTCGCGCATGCACTGCGCGAAGGCAAGCTGCCAGTCTTCGAAGCTCTTGCGGCTGGAGGTGGGCTTCTCGCCGTCCCCCGCACCCGAAGTGTCGCTGCCGCCGTCGGCGGCGCTGCAGGCCGTGAGCAGCGCGATCATCAAAGGAACCGCGGACAGGGCTCCGAACAAGCCCCGCTGCTTGTTCTTCGTGAGAAACATGGTCTCGTCCTTTCGGCACGACACCCGGTGGTGTCGCTGATCCGAAACCAGTTCAGCGATCCGTCAGTTGCGACAACGTCAAGGAATTTCTTTACCTTTTGATGACATCGCGCGCGCTGAGCGTGAACGTCACGGTGAGCCCACCCCGGGGGTTCGCGGCGATCTCGAGCGCCGCGTCGTGCACGTCGGCGACGCCGGCCACGATCGCCAGCCCGAGACCGTGATGCCGCTGTCCGCCAGTGCGTCCCGTACCGCGGACGAAGGGCTCGGTCAGGGAGGCGACGGTGGCTTCCGGCACGACGGGTCCCGTGTTCGTCACGCGCAGCTGGGCACCGTCTCCGGTGCGTCCGGTTCGCACCTGGAGCGAGCCGCCTTCCACATTGTGACGCAGCGCATTCTGAAGTAGGTTCGCGGCCACCCGATGCATGAGCACCTGATCGCCGACGGTATGGGCCGGGCGGAGGTCGATGTCCGCCTGCAGGCCGGAGGACTCGAGCTCGTCGCGGAGGTCGTGCAGCGCGTCCGCGGCGATCTGAGCGAGGTCGATGTCTTCCTGCCGAACGCCTCTGGCGCCGATCTCGGCCATGGTGAGAAGCGAGTCGACGGTCTCGATGTTGCGCCGGTTGGTCCGGTAGACGCGTTCGGCGACCTGTCGCAGTCCGGCCCGGTCGAGATCGGCGTCGGCCAGGGCGACCTGCAACACCGTCTGGTTGGTCGCCAGAGGCGTGCGCAGTTCGTGGGAGGCGTTCGCCGCGAACCGGCGGTGGGCCTGGAACGAGCGGTCGAGCTTTTCGAGCATGTCATCGAAGGTGTCCGCGAGATCGTGCACCTCATCCCTCGGTCCGCGTATCCCGATGCGGTGATCGAGAGCGCCCGTCGCAGCGAGCTTCGCGGCCGAGTTGATCGCCGAGAGCGGGCGCAACACCCGGCCCGCAATGACCCAGCCGAGCATCGCGCCGATCACCGCGAGCACGACGAGCACGACGATCGAGACGACGAGCAGCGTGTTGAGGATGTCGGAAGCGCTGGTGAGGTTGAGGCCCACCGCGGTATCGGTCTCGGTGGGGCGAAGCGGCAAGGCCGAGGTGGGCTTGGTTCCCGGGATGGAGAGACTCCCCATCGGCAGGATCGCGTACGTCGGCACATACCTCATGAAGGCGTAGACGGCGCCCAACATCAGCGCACCGCTCACCGTCAAGAGGGCCGCGTAGGTGAGGGTCAGACGGGCGCGAATCGTCATCCGCGGACGCCACGACAGCACACTCCGGGGCGAGGACAGTTCAGTCATGGGGACCGTCGAATCGGTAGCCGCTGCCGGGGACGGTCTGGATCACCCACGGTTTGCCGAGCTTCTTGCGGAGGGTGGAGATGGTCACGCGGATCGTGTTCGTGAACGGGTCGGCATTCACGTCCCAGGCCTTCTCGAGCAGCCGTTCGGCGCTGAGTACGCCGCCGCCAGCCCGCATGAGCTGTTCCAGGACGGCGAACTCCTTCCGGCTGAGGCGCACCTGCCGCCCGTTCCGATACACCTCCTGTCGGAACGAATCGAGCCTGACACCGGCTGCCTCCAGCGACGGGGGCGCCGCCGGCTGGTTTCGTCGCTCAAGGGCACGCAACCGCAACACAAGTTCCGGAAAGTCAAATGGTTTCGCAACGTAGTCGTCGGCGCCCCGTTCGAAGCCGGTGACCTTGTCGTCGAGGGTTCGCGCCGCCGTCAGCATCAGCACCCGGGTGCGTGGGCGTTCGACGACGATGCGCGCACACACGTCATCGCCGTGCGTTCCCGGGATGTCACGGTCGAGGACGACCACGTCGTAATCATTGACCAAGACGTGTTCCAGGGCCGTGTCGCCGTCGTGCACCACGTCAGCCGCGATACTCGCTCGACGCAACCCCGTCTGGATCGCTTCCGCCAGAAGCAATTCATCCTCGACGATCAGCACTCGCATGTCTTCCTCCCACGCTCGCGCCCGCATGGCGCGCCACACGCAGCTAAACACGGCATGGATTGTGAAGCCGTTAAGGAATTCACCGATGCTGCACTCCGTCTTGCCGTTCAGGTCCCACACCACCTCCCGGCGCGGACCGTCAGTTCGGTGGACAGCTTCCGGTTGCCGTTGAGGCGGTAGCCGAAGCTGTCCACGAACCCGAACTTGCCCTTCTCAAGGGTGAACACCGCGAGGTCAGCCGGCACACCCACGGAAAGGTTGCCGGGGAGTGTCTAATCAACGGCGGATCCGATGATCAAGGAGACGCCTGATGAACGAGACCATTACCGAGGACTCGGCCGTGGAGGAGCCGGCCGTCGAGTCGACTGCGGAGTCGGTGTCGGACGAGCAGTTGATCGCGATGCTGGTCGACCGTGCCCGGTCCGACGGGCTGCAGCTGACCGGAGAGGGAGGGCTGTTGCAGCAGCTGACGAAGCGGGTGCTGGAGTCCGCCCTGGAGGGCGAGATCACCGATTGAGGTTGATCCCCGGGAGTGGACACCGGGTTTCATGCGGCGAGTGACAGCGTACGTGACGTGATCAGTTGCAGTTCGAACTCGGCTGGTGTGAGGTAGCCGAGCGCGGAATGCCGACGGCGCCGGTTGTAGTACGACAGCCAGCGGAACAGCTCGAGCCGCGTCTGTGCCTTCGAGGTCCAGCGCCTCCCGTGGAGCAACTCGCGCTTGAGGCCCTGGAAGAACGACTCGGCGAGGGCATTGTCATAGCTCGAGCCGACCTGGCCCATGCTGCGCCGGATGCCGTGCTGGCGGCACACCTCGGCGAAGGCGGCCGCGCTGTATTGGGCGCCCCTGTCGGTGTGGAAAACGACGCCGCGGACCCGGCTGCCGCGGGCGGCCACGGCCATCTCAATCGCGTCGGTGACCAGCGAGGTGCGCATGTGGTCGGCAATCGACCAGCCCACCACCTTCCTCGAGCAGATGTCGATCACCGTGGCGAGGTAGAGCCACGTCGTGCCGACGGCTATGTACGTGATGTCTCCGCACCACCTGGTGTTCAGCGTGTCCGCGGTGAAGTCGCGCATCACCAGGTCTGGTGCGGGCGGCGCGGTCCTGTCCGCGATCGCCGTCCGCTTCTTCTTCCGCAGGTGCCGGCCGACGATGTGGTTGATTCGCATCAGCCGGGTGACGCGCTTGCGATTGATCCTCCGCCCCCGCGCACGCAGCTCGGCATGGACACGCGGGGCGCCGTAGGCGCCATGGTGCTCGGCGTGGACGGCGCGGATCTCGCTCACGGTCCGTTTCTCCTCGGCCTGGCGCTCGACGCGGGCCTGCGCGGTGGCCAGGTGCCGGTAGTAGCCGGCGCGGAATGCCCCGAGCACCCGGCAGATCCGCTTGACGCCGAAGTCGGCGCGGTTGTCGGAGATGAAGTCCCAGCGGCGGGGGCTCACTTCACCTCTCGAGCGAAATAGGCGGCTGCCCGGCGCAGGATCTCGCGCTCCAGGTGCCACTCCTTTTCGGCCTTGAGCAGCCGGGCGTTCTCTGCCCGCAGCCGGGCCAGCTCCTCCGCCTCGCTCCCGCCCGCGTCACGGCGCCCGGGCGCCGCCTGGGCCTCGTCCTTGCGGACCCACGTCCGCAGCGACTCCGCGGTGATGCCGAGGTCCGCGGCCACCGCCGCGTACGTCCGCTTCCCGGCCGCAGCGCGGTAGAGCGCGACCGCGTCCTTCCTGAACTCCTCCGGATACGGAGACTTGCGTCCCACCTGGACATCCCTCCCTGGACCATCAAGATCCATTGTCAGGGTGTCCACTCCAAAGGATCAGCCTCAGCCCTCCTTCATCCACGGGACGGCGACGTCCCACGCGAAGCTGCCGCCGCCGTGGCCCACGTCGAACAGCACGCCACGGTCACGGCCTTTCCGCATGCCCGGGTTGAGCTTGCCGTCCTGGCCCAGTTCGCCGCGCAGCCCGGAGTAGGCGTGGGAGTAGATGTCGCCGGGGCGGAGTTTCTCGGTGAGCAGCGTCTTCAGCGGGCGCTCCGGGCAGTTGGCGCCGAAGCCGACCATCACTGGAATGCCTGCCTCGTCGCCCGCCTTGACGGAGTTGTCGACGGCCGTCCACTCCGGCCCCTCGTAGTGCGCGGTCTTGATGTCGACGATCGCGTCCGGGTACTCCTTGGCCTTCGCCGCGGCCGGTCCCGGGTCCATGTCGTTGAGGTTCTGCTCGTACTTGCCGCCCGCCATGCCCTCGCCGACGATGGCAAGGGAATTCGCATCCTCGGTGTTGTCGAGGACGGCACCCCGGTGCCGAAGCCCTTGCCGGACGGAAACGGCGACATGGCCGAACAGCGGCGATCCGCGCGACCACCGCAGTCCCCGGCTCGCCGGGGTGCAGGTCAGTTCCCTGTCGACTGGGCGTAGAACTGTGCGGGGTCTGCGGCAAGTGAGGCCTTTACATAGCGGCTCGCGGCATCGACCAGCACCTCGATCGCACCGGACTGCACGCCGTCGAGGCTGGCTCGGGCGACGTCGGCCGGGTCGATCTTCGGGACGTCGTAGCCGGCCATGATGTCGGTGTCGGCGGCTCCGAGGTGCACGCCCTGCACCAGGGTCTTCTGGCCGGCGAGTTCGAGGCGGAGGCCGTTTGTCATGTTCCACTCGGCGGCCTTGGCCACGGAGTAGGCGCCCGATTGCTCGGAGGCGGCCCACGACAGTACCGACAGGATGTTCACGATCGCTCCCCCGCCGTTCGATGCGAGAACAGGTGCGAACGCGCGGATCACGCCGAGGGTTCCGAAGAAGTGTGTGTCCAGTTCCAGCCGGATCGTGTCGAGGTCGCCGGTCAGCAGGTTCGCGCGCGTCGCGATACCGGCGTTGTTGACGAGCAGGGTGACGTCGGGGGCCGCGGCAGCCGCTTCCGTTACTGACTGCGCGTCGAGGAGGTCGAGGCGCAGCACCTCGACCCGCGGGTCGCGGACCTCGATCCGCTCGGGGCGGCGGGCTGTCGCGTAGACCTTCGCGGCGCCGCGCGCGAGCAGTTCGTCGACGAAGCGACGGCCGATACCGCGATTGGCTCCGGTGACGAGTGCGATCGAGCCGGTGACATCCATGGTGATTCCTCTCGTTTCATGACCGAGGCGGTCGCAGCCGCCCCTGTGTCGACTACGCTAAAACCTGACGTTGACGTCAAAGGCAAATCATGTGCGGCGACGGGCGCCGGTGATCGGGGCGGAGCGGGAGGAGGCGCATCATGCGGATCGGTGAACTGGCCGGCAGGTCCAAGGTGAGCACGCGCGCGCTGCGCTACTACGAGGAGCAGGGCATTCTCAGCTCCGAGCGCGCGCCGAGTGGCCAGCGGCTCTATCCGGAGTCTGCGGTCGACCGAGTGCGGCTGATCCAGCAGCTCTACGCCGCCGGGCTCGGCAGCCGTGTGATCGCGGCCTTCCTGCCCTGTATCGAGGCCAAGTACGCGGGACCGGAGATGCTCGAGCGCTTGCGCGCTGAACGTGCTCGCATCTCCGCGACTGTTGCCGAGCTTCAGGAGGCGGGGCGGAGGCTGGATGTGTTGATCGAGCTCTCCGCCGATCCGGGTGCAGCGCACTGCCCGGCATCGCTCGACGAGTGAGCACGGTGAACGGCGGGCCGGTCACCGTCCGGGCCGGCCGCGGAGCTCTCCGCGATGGTGCCCGGATCTCATTCCGCTATGGTCTCGGCCGGTATCGCAGCGAACGGCACCCGCTCGACCTCCTGCCGCAGCCTCTCCCGGGCCCCCGGCAGACCGGGCTCCGACGGCACCAGCCACCTCCGCAGGCGACGCGAGCGCAGGAGCCGTCCCCGCCTCTCCCCCGCCGACCGGCGTTCATGCCCGCCCGACCCGAACCAGAGTTGGCGACTCCGGGCACGCCGCCCATTCGACTCCGGACACGAACGTGAACGCAGGGCAGCCCGCTCACGAGTAGGGCGTTGCGTCTCGAGCACGCCTCAGCGCCATCATCCGGCCGGCCCGGCCGCTTTCCAGCTGCTGGGCGCGTTCCGGGGGTGCTGCCGGCTGTGGGGGCTTGTCGGTCAGGGGGGCGGGGTCCAGTCGGCGGGGAGGCCGGACTGGGCAAGGACGGCGCCCAGGCTGTAGAAGTCCTGTTCGGCAGTGATACGGCGGCGGTCGGTGTCGAGCAGGGTGGCCACTGGCACGGCGAAGGGCTTGGGTGCGCCCTCGATGTGGCCGGCGTAGATGCCCTCGATGGTGATGTGGCGGCCGTCGCGGTGGGCGGCGTGCACGGTGACGTGGACGTTGTCGATGAGGCCGTCGGTGCGGGCCTTCCAGCCGGCGATCTCCTGACGGCCATGGAAGGTGACGCCTACGCCCTGGTCGGTGTATGTGCCGTCGGGGGTGAACAGCGAGCCGAGCGCATTGGGATCGGTGCCGTTCCAGGCGCCGGACCAGCCGGCGACGACCTGGGCAGGTGCCGGCCGGCGGACTGAGCGGCGAGGGCGGTGGTGCCCAGTGCGGTGGTGGCAGCCATGGCGCAGATCAGAGTGGCCGCGGCGCGGGTCGGGCGGAGCTTCATGACGTCAGTCCTTTGGGTGATGGTCCGTGGGGTGGCGGACGGTGCGGGTTTTCGCCGGTGCTCCGAACCTGCTTCGAGGTCGCCTCAGCCGCCCACTTCAACTCATCGCGAGTCGGCGAGAAGAACAGATGCAGCTCATGCGCGGTGATCAGCCGCTTGAACCGCGGATACGCGGTCCGCTCGATCGAGGGCACAACCCACCCCGGCCCCAGCCGACAACAACATCACCGCCAACGACACTGAGCCGAACGAGGGAAGGGCCGGGGCCTCCAAGGGCCTCAAGATCAACTCGTTGCCCCTTTGGCGCGTATCTGGATCACACTCTATGCGTACGCCCGTTCGGGCCTTTAGAGGCTTTCGGCGCCAAACAGTCGCTTCGCGAGGGGGTCCTCCCTCAGGAACGCCGCCAGAGCCGCTCGGTCCGGCGCGGTGGCGGGGCCGCGGCGGCCCACCGCGTAGGCCGCCGCCGCGTTGGCGCCGCGGGCGGCCGTCAGCGGGTCGTGGCCTTGGCCGAGCAGGGCCAGGAACGAACCGACATGGGCGTCTCCCGCGCCGTTGCTGTCCACCGCGTCGACCGGGAACCCCGGCACATGCGTCGGTGCCTGGCCGGGCGCCGCCAGCCAACAGCCGTGCTTGTCGGCCCGTACGAGCACGCCCGCGCCTGGGGCCAGCCGGTCCCGTAGTGCCGCCACCGCGGCCCGCGGATCCTCGTGCCCGGACATCAGACGGGCCTCGCGGGCGTTGACGCTGAGCCAGTTGGTACGGGCGAGGACCGGCGCGAGAACGTCCTCGGGGATGTCGGCCACCAGGGGTGCCGGGTCGAGGCAGACGGTGATGTCCGCCGGGAGAGCGGCCGTGAAGCCGGACAGCAGCGGGCCATTGCCCGGTAGCACCAGCCCATAGCCGGAAAGTTGCAGCAGATCACCGGGACGCAACCCTGCGGCAACCGTGCCGATGTCCGACGGCGTCAGGGTGGTCTCGACTCCGAAGCTGGTGACGAAAGTGCGTTCGCCACCGCTGTCGATCAGGGCCACGGTGAAGCCGGTGTCGCCGTCTGTACGGGCGGGCAGCAGCGTTTTGATGCCCTCTGTGGCGAGCGCCTCGCGTACGAGATCGCCGTACGGTCCGGTGCCGTGCAGCCCGGCGAATACCGCTTCCGTGCCGAGGCGGCGGGCCGCGACCAGGGTGTTGAAACCGCCGCCGGCGGTCGTTTCGGTACGGGTGCCCATGACGTCGCCACCGCGTTCGGGCAGCGCGGGGACCTCGATCACCAGATCGGCGATGACGTTCCCGGCGAGGACGAGACGGCCGTTCACTGTCCGGCCCCCTGAAGAGCAGGTGAAGTGGATTCGTTCCCGTTGCCCGTGAGGGCGCTGGCACGACGGCTGAACAGCGCGTACACCGCGGCGCCGACGGCCATGGAGATCGCCCAGCCGAGACCGTTCACACCGAACCAGGTGCCGGAGAGCGGGCCCGCGAACCAGACGTCGGTCTCGCTCGTCGAGGCCTTGGTGAAGAGCAGGCCGGCCACGATGGCGGCGGCCCAGCCGAGGACGGCGGGCACACGGAATCCGCCCGAGTACCAGTACCGGCTGGTCGGGGTGGTGTCCATCAGCGCCTCGGGGTCGTACGTACGCCCGCGCAGGGAGTCCACCGCGATCACTCCGATCCATGCCGAGATGGGTACGGCCAGCAGGGTCAGGAATGTCGAGAAGGGCCCGTAGAAGTCGTCGGCGATCAGCATGAAGTAGATACCGCCGACGAACATCAGCACCACGTCGAGGGCGACGGCGGCGGCGCGCGGCACCCGCAGCCCCAGGGTGATCATCGTCAGCCCGGCGGAGTAGGTGGAAAGGTGGTTCGACATCAGCAGCCCGCCGAAGGCCGCGACGAGGTAGGGGATCGCCATCCAGGAGGGCAGCATCGCGTTGATGGCGGCGACCGGGTCGGAGGAGGTGGCGAGCGACCGGTCGCCCGCTGAGAGCAGCGAGCCGAGCGAGATCAGCAGCACGAGAGGGATGCCCGCGCCGAACGCGGAGGCCCCGATCAGTCGGCGGCCGGGTATCTCGCGGGGCAGGTAACGGGCGTAGTCCGCCCCGGCGTTGGCCCAGCCGATCCCGGTGCCCGCGGCGATGAAGCCGACACCCGCGATCGCCCCGCTGGTCGGCCCCGCCGGGGCGTCGAGGACCTTGGACCAGTCGACGGTGGCGACGAGGAAACCCATAACGACCAGGTTGAGGACGCCGAAGACGACCGTGGCCCACTTGTTGATCCACATGATGGTGGCATGGCCGAGTCCACTGATGAGCAGTGTGCAGCCGATGAAGACCAGCAGACAGACGAGCGTGAGCACGGTGTTCTGGCCGACCCCGAACACGGTGTGCAGCAGCGCCAGCAGCGCGTACGCCGCGGTCGTGGTGGTGATCGTCTCCCAGCCGACCCGGCTCAGCCAGGTGATCAAGGTCGGTCCCGTGTTGCCCCGCTGTCCGAAGACCGCGCGGGAGAGGGTGAGCGCGGGCGCGCCGCCCTTCTTGCCAGCCAGGCTCAGGGCTCCCACCAGCGCGAACGAACCGAAGGAACCGACGACGGCGACGAGGGCCGCCTGCCAGATGTTCAGGCCGCGGAAGGCGACGAGTATCGCGCCGAGCGGGAGACCGAGGATGCTGATGTTGGCGGCGAACCAGGTCCAGAACATCTGGCCGGCCTGGCCGTGCCGCTCGTTGTCGGGGACCGGTTCGATCCCTCTTGTCTCAATGGCACCGACGCGATCGTTCGTCTTCGAAACGGCCATGACGGAACCTCCTTGCAGGGTGCGGAGTGGCAGGTGGGGAGGGAGAGGGGGAGGTCTGCGTGTGCTGGGCGAAGCGGCGGGAACTCGGGGTCCGTGCCCGGCTCCGGGTTCTGGGCGGCTCAGCGGAGGGTGAGCAGCCGGGCGGTCAGAGCTTCCAAGTCGAGGGAGTTGACGGTCCGGAGCGTGCGGACGGCCTCGGCGGGCAGCCCCGAGAGCCCGGTGACTGACCCGGCGACCGCACCGGCGATCGCCCCGATGGTGTCGCTGTCGCCGCCGAGGTTGGCGGCCAGCAAGGCGGCGCGCCAGGGATCGCCGTCGGCCACGGCGAGTACCGCGAACGCGGCGGGCACCGACTCCTGGCTTGCGACGCTGGTGCCGACGAGCGCGACGATACGGTCCAGGGCCTCAGCCTCCGGGAGATCCCGCACGAGGTCCTGTGTCCACTCGATCCGGGACGCGATGTCGGCGCCGGCGATCCAGTGCCCGCGCCGCGCACCGGCCCGCGCCGCGGCCACCGCGGCGGCCACGGCTTCGCCCAGCGAGCCGCCGCCGACGCCTGTGCTGACGGCAGCGGCGACTGCGGCCGCGCCCGCGATGCCGATGCTGGTGTCGTGGGTGACTTGGCAGGACTCCACGACATGGTCCAGGAAGGCCTCCAGCGGCTCGGCGGTGAAGGCGATTCCGACCGGGGTGACACGCATGGCTGCGCCGTTGGTCGTGCCGTTCCTGCCCGCTTCCTGAGTCGGGACACCACGGGCCACCGCGTCCAGAGCGGCCTTGGTGGACGGGCCGAGGAGATCGAAGGAACCCTTGGCCTTCATCTCCTTCTCCCAGTTGAGCAGTTCATGGGCGAGGCGGAGCGGGTCGATACGGCCGCGGCCCTCGTCGATCAGCCGGCCGACGATGACGGCCTGGTCGGTGTCGTCGGTGACGGACCCGGCTGGCATGCCCGCGCTGACCGGATTGTCGGGGCGGGCGGGCTCGAAGCCGGTGAGGGTGCCGTAGACCCGGACGACATCCTCCCTGGACATCACCTGAGTGGGCATGCCGAGAGCGTCACCGAGGGCGAGTCCGTAGTAGGCACCCAGGGCGCGGTCGAGTGAGTCGGTCACAGTCGGCCTCCTCGGCCCGAGCGTACGTGCAGTTCGAATTTGGCGGGGTCGAGCAGGCTGGTGACCTGCTCGACGACCGAGCCGTCGGCCGCCCGGTACACCTGGGTCAGCCGCAGGAAGGACTCGCCGGTCGAGCGATGCAGGACGGCGGCCTCCGCCGCGTCGAGCCCGCGCACCGACACCACGCCCTCGCCGGAGTCGGTGATACGGCCCGCAGCGATCAGCGCCCGGCTCAGTGACCCACCGTCGAGGCCGCGTTCGGGCAGCCCGGCCAGGTCCCCGGTGGCCGGGACTCTGCTGTGCTCGAGCGACACGCCCTGCCCGTCGGCGAGCCGTCTGACCCGGTCCAAGGCGATGAACGCGCTCGATTCGAGTCCCAGCTCGACGGCCAGCTCACGGTCGGTCACCTCATCGAAGCGGAGAGTCTCGGTCGTCAGTTCGGTGCCCTGCTCGGCCAGGGCCCTGGTCCAGCCGAGTCGATTGTCGAGCGGCGTTCCCTCGAAGGTGATGAAGGAGCCGATCCCGGCGTGGGTGGAGATGAGCCCTTCCTCACCGAGCACCTGAAGTGCCTGCCGCAGGGTGGTGCGGCTGACGCCGAAGCGTTGGGTGAGCGCGTGCTCCCCCGGGAGTCTGCTGCCGTCGGTGTGCACGCCGGCTCGGATCTCGTCGGCGAGGACGCGGGCGATGTGATGATGCTTGTGTACCTGTCCAGGCATGTCTAGACAGTAAGTGAACAGGTTCCGTCCGTCCATAGCCAGTAGAGAATTCCTCGTGGGGCGCCTGTCCCACGTCGACCAGACGTATCTGCGGCTGGCGACGTACCGGGCGGCGAACGCGACCCTGATCGACCACCAGGCGTCCATCCCGCTCACCCGGGCGTGGAGCGGCGGCCTGGCGGCCTCTGTGGACGACATGCGGTTCGCCGTCCCGTGCCGTCGGTGTACACACGTCCGAATCCCCGGTCCTTCGGGAGGCGAGGGGGCGACGTGGCTGAACATGATCAACGACCAGGCGGCCGGGCTGGGCGGGAAAGTCGTGGCCGGCATCCCGCGCGACTCCCTGTACGTGCTCGCTCGCCGACACCCGAGCCTGGGCTCTGGAACGCCTCACGCAGCCACTCACCGTGACCCAACTCGCCCGCCACGCCGGCATATCCGAACGTTCCCTCATGCGCCGGTTCGTCGAGGAGACGGGCACGACGCCACTGCAGTGGCTGGCGGGCGCCCGGCTCGGCCTGGCACGCGAACTCCTCGAGACCACCGACCAGTCCATCGACCTGGTGGCGCACGACTCCGGCCTGGGCTCGGCCGCCAACCTGCGACTGCATTTCCGGCGCGCGCTCAACACCACGCCGACCGCTTACCGGCGCGCCTTCACCCGCCACGTCCCGGACCCGGACACGTGACGTCCCCTCGAGCGGGCGAAGAAGGCCTGTGGCCCCTGTTTCCCGTGCCCTCCTCCCGCCTGCGTCGCGTCGCCGTCCTCGTGCTCGAGGGCGCGAAGCGGCTCGATGTCGGCATCCCCGCTCACGACCCGCGCCAGCATGCCGTACGAGGTGAGGGTCTGCGGCGCGGCACCCGGGCTCGTGACCGGCGGCGACGGCCTGTCGTACCACGTCGCCCACAAAGCGTCAGCCATCGCGGGCAGCTAGATGCCGACGGCCTGTTCGACGGCTAGGCGAGCCATCTGCAGGACTGGGCGAACCGGTACGCGCACTCAATGAGGTGGTCGACCGCTCTGTATGCGGTCGTCTGTCGGTTGCCGGGCGGGTGGTTGCCCTGCAGATTACGACAAGGCGTGGAGGATCCAGTGCAGGTCTTCTGAATCCGGGCGGACTCGCCCAGTTTTCAGCAATCCGGTTGATGCCAGTTGACTCAAGGTGTTGGGCAGTGCAGAAGGCGAGATACCGCAGGCGCGTGCTATCTGGTCGAGCTCGCACAGGCCGCTACCGACTTCCGGATCGGTGTGTGCCGCGAGGTAGAGGTACGCCAGTCGCGGCACTGGGCCGGTTGCTCCTGCTGTGGAGGCGCGCAGTGCCCAGTCTGCCGCGCGCATTCGGTCGGGGCGGGCTGGGGCTTGGCCAAGCAGCGTGGCGTCGAGTAGTGCGACAACGATCTCGTTGGCCGTGCTTTCAGGGAGTGGATACAGCCATCGTGCGTGGTCCAGTTCGCGCCATAGGCCTGGGGTGGTGTTGAGGCGGAGGCTGCGCAGCACGCCTTTGGACAGCCGAGCTTCCATTTTGGCGTTCATGCGGAGGGCGCATTGCAGAGCCAGCAGGCGTGCGGCGGCCGAGGTGCTCGCTGGCAGTGCCGCGGCCAGGTAGCTGAGCATTTCGCGGACCCGTACCTGTTCGCCTGGGCCCTTGAGGCGGCGTCTGTGTCGGCGGCCGCTTGCAGGCTGCAGTGGTGCGCGGGCGAGGGCTGTGTCGGGCACGACGGCGGCGTGTGCTGTTGCTGCGGCGCAGGCGGTGCAGGCGTCGGCGAGTCGCCAGAGCCGTCCGCCGTGTTCGCGTGCAAGTAGGAGTCGGATGGGGCCGGCGCAGCCGCGGTGGCGGGGGTGCCAGCGGCAGCCTCGTTCGTGACATTGGCAGATGCGCAGGTGTGGTGGGCGGAGGTCGCCGCGTGCGTGCCGTGCGAGGTGGGCCAGAGCGGCTGAACGGGCGGAGGCCGTGGTGATGCGCGTGCTGCCGTGTAGGCAATGCCGGCATACGAGGACGAGCCCGTTGGCATGCGGGTGCAGTTCCACGGTCCAGGCGCGTGGTGTCGCCGGGCATGTTGTGCGCAGCGTCATGAGCGCATGTTCCTCCTGCTGTTTCTGCGCCGATTGCGTCTTCGGTTGTGGGGGTGGCCGTCCACCGTAGTGCAGAGGTCTGCCCTGCCGCAGTCGATGCCACCTGGGCAAATAGGGCAGAGGTCTGCACTGACAGGGCGGGGGTCTGCACCGTCGGATGGGCAGGTGACGATCTTTCCGCCCGATCCGGACCTCGATGCGCTGCGGTTGGAGCTCGCGCGTCTGCGGGCCGCGCGCGGGTGGAGCTACGACGAGCTCGCCGCCCGCAGCGGCCTGGCCAGGCGCACTCTCATCGAGATCGAGCAGGGGCGCACCATCGGCGCGCTGAAGACCTGGCACGCTCTGGCCCACGCCTTGGATACCCCGTTCGACGAGTTGTTCAGCACCCTGTGCCGCGGGCATGACCTGCCCGGTTCGTCCCGGGACTGACACTCCGCACAGGCGGCGGCTGCAGACCACTCGAACCGGCGAAACGTATAGAACGTGCGATCACACGTTCGCACGCCAGTCGCAGCACATGAGGCCGACCAGGCGACATGTCAGCGCTGCTGTCGTGGATCCGGCGTGTTGGCTGACAGGTTCGCCCGCATGCGCTCTACACCACCTTGCGCGGCCCGGCACTGGGACGGCAGTCCGATCGCCCAGCGTGTGCGCCGTTCCCTGCAGGTCACCCCCGGCGGCGTCAGCCGGCTGCTGCGCTGTGGCCACAGCGACCGGTGCCGCGAGTGCGGCAACCGGATCGAGTGGTACCGCCGCGGCAGTCAGCGGACCGTCCGCCTCCATCCCCGCGAGCTGCCGGCTGCCTGGGTACCGGCCGTGTGCCGATGGCACGTCAGCTCCGGCGTTGCCTACCCGGCGGGGGACGGCAGTAGCTGGTGCCGCCTGCCGCACGCCGTCGTCTGCCCCGCCCGGGAGGCTCCCGCGCCTCCTCCCGAGGTGGCCGGGCTGCGCCGGGCTCTGGCGGTGAACACCCGCCGCCTGATCGACGCTGGCGTCTTCACCCCTCCCTCGGCTGGACCGGGCGGCCCGGCACCCCAGGAAGGAGGTTCGGCGCTCTGCCGCCCGGTCCGCCCCATCGTGCAACTGCTATACGTGCGCTGCCTGGCCGCCCGCCCGGTGGACGAGATCCAGTGCGTCGCCCAGACCCGGCGCCGCCAGCGTTGCTCCAGTACTCTCCTCTCCCCCGATAGCCCGGCTGGCGTCTGGAGGCTGGTTCCGGCCACCGCTGTGAGCGATCAGCTGGCCCTGCCCGCTGCGGTCATGGCGGTCTACGACCTCAGCGGCATCCCGTACGCCGAGCAGCTGCGGTGGCGCGCCCAGCGCTGCCTGCAGCATGCCGCGATCCCCACGGTCGCCGACCTGGCGGTGGCTGACTGGGAGCCCTTCGACCCGCTGCGCCACCACGAGCACATCCATAACCGCCTGCCCGCCCGCGCCCGACGCCCTGACCCTGCGGGCAGGACACACCAGGAAGCCCGCCCATGACGCCCTTCCATGCCGTCGAGATCACCCTGACCAGGCCCGCCACCCGCAGCGAGCTCCGGCACGCCCGGGAAAGGGCCCGGCTGGCCGCCAACGCGGACCGTACCCGGCTGATGGCTGTCCAGAGCGCACGCAGCCCCGACGGTGTCCTGCACGCGCTGCGACGCCAGCTCGGCACGCGGTTGCCGATCGACATCCTGACCACGCACTACCCGGACCGCAGCGGCCAGGTACTGCTCAACATCGCTCTCAGCCACTCAGTCGACGCCGCCCTGCGCCCTAGGGCAGCGGCCGCAGGATGTGCTCAGCCAGTGCGTGACCGCGGGCCTTGCCCGGCATGAGCAGGAACGCACCCGGCGCCTGGAGAACCGGCTCGCCCACCACACACTCGAAGAAGTCCTGGCCTGCGCGGCCCGCGCTCTGCCCGGTCGGCATCACCACCGCATCCCGGCAGCGCCGTGAACCCATCCTGAAAGCTGCGCCCTGCCGAGACGGCAGCGAAGACCGCTGTCCCCACTCCCCCGACGCTTCTCTTCTCTTTCGCGGAGCCCTTGTTGCACACACCCACCGACGAACAGGCGCATGCTGCTGACGTTTTCCGGGCCGGTCACCATCTCGTCCTGCAGGCCGGCGCCGGGACAGGGAAGACCAGCACGCTCGGCCTGCTCGCCGCCGGCACCCGCCGCCGCGGCCGTTACCTCGCCTTCAACAAGAGCATCGCCCAGGACGCCGCCGCACGCTTCCCCCGCACGGTGCTGTGCAAGACCGCCCATGCCACGGCCTTCGCCGCCGTCGGTCACCGCTACTCCCGCCGGCTCAACAGTCCCCGACAGCCTGCGTGGAAGGCCGGCCAGGCGCTCGGCATCACCCGTCCGGTCCGCATTGGCGCTCACGAGATCAGCCCCCGGGCGCTCTCCCACACCGTGCTGCGCACCGTCACCCGCTACTGCCACTCAGCCGACCGCACCCTGGCCGCCCACCATGTGCCACACCTGCGCGGCCTGGACACACCCGGCGCTCACGCCCAACTCGTCAACAAAGTCGTGCCGTTCGCCACCAAGGCCTGGGCCGACCTGCACAACCCCGACCAGGGCGTGGTCCGTTTCGAACACGACCACTACCTGAAAATGTGGGCCCTGAGCGGGCCGACGATCGAAGCCGACTTCCTCTTCCTCGACGAGGCCCAGGACACCAACCCGGTCCTGGAAGAAGTCTTCGCCGCCCAGCGCGACCATGCCCAGCTCGTCATGGTCGGCGACTCCGCTCAGGCCATCTACGGCTGGCGCGGCGCCCGCGACGTGATGACCGGCTTCGACGCCACCCCCCTCACCCTGACCCGTTCCTTCCGCTTCGGCCCCCTGATCGCCGAAGAGGCCAACCGGTGGCTCAGGCTCGCTGATGCCCCCATCCGCCTGACCGGCACCGAGACCATTCCCACCGAAGTCGGCAGCCTCAATCGCCCGGGCGCGGTACTGTGCCGCACCAACATCGGCGCCATGGCCGAAGTCATGCGCCTGCTCGCTGCTGGCCACCGCGTCGCACTCGCCCGCGGAGGACAGCAACTGGCCGCGCTCGCCCTCGCGGCCCGCGATCTCAAGGACGGCCGCCGCACGACCCACCCCGAACTCGTCCTCTTCCCCTCCTGGGGCGAACTGCAGGACTACGCCGCACACGACCCCGCCGGAGGCGACCTCCAGCCCTTCGTCGACCTCGTCGACACCCACGGCCCCGGCGCCATCCTCACCTCCGTCGACCAACTCACCAGCGAAGACCACGCCGATGTCACCGTCACCACCGCCCACACCGCCAAAGGCCGCGAATGGACCACCGTCAAGATCGCCGATGACTTCCCCCCGCCCAAGGACACCGACCAGCATGACAGTCAGGGCCGCCCCATCCCGGAACCCGTCAACGACACCGACGCCCGCCTCGCCTACGTCGCCGTCACCCGCGCCCGCCACCGACTCGACCTCGGCGGCCTCTCCTGGATCAACACCCACCCCACCGCATTGACCCCAACTGCTGAGAAGCCATCCGCTACCGATCGACAGGATTGCCGGGTCGAACAAGAGGCCTGATCGGGTGATCGCGGTGAGGTAGGCGCGTGAGGACACGGCCTCGCGGTAGCTCGGGGGTTACGAAGCCAACTGATCAGTCAGACGGTTGGCGCTGGTAGTACGCGCCCGTGCCCCCCCTAGCGTGCAGCCGTGCCGGACGCCCTCGTTTAGGGCATCCGCCATGAGGGCCACGGACGGACGGGAGGACGACGGGCCGATGAGGCTGGCCAGCGTGCATGCCCTGGTGCGGCGTATCTGGACGGTGGAGCTCCGCCCGCGGGCGGCGGACCAAAGTCTCGTCTGCCCTCACTGCACCGCCCACACCACACCCCTCCCCTTCCGGCGAGCTCTGCGCAATCCGCCGCGCTGGCGCATCTGGCCTGCCACGCCCGCGCCAATGTACTGCTGGGGCATCTGCGCACCTGCCAGTGCCGGGCGCAGGGCTGCTGCTGGCATCCGCGGTATCGCGGATGCGCGGGACCAGTACTGCTCACCCTCACCCGCAACCGCGGCGGCCGCACCTGGCGGCTGGCCGACACGTGTGCGGCCTGCGCAACGACGACGAGTCATACCGCCATCATGCTGGACGCCCTGGTCGGCCCTTACCCGCCACGCCCTCCTCGTTGCCCGTCGACTCCCCCACGCAACAGGCCCGAGTTCGGGTTCGACCAGGGTGTGCGAGTCCGGGAGATGCTCACCTACCTCGGCGCCGTGCTGCCCCGGTTCACCTCACCTGCCGCCAGGCTGCTGGCCCTGCAGTGCGCTCTGCGACTGGCTCGAGATGCCTGACCTCAGACCAGCCTCCTTGAAGGTGCGGCTGCTGGATGCCGCGGTCCTGGACCAGGCTCCCGGTCGCAGCGCACGCCGCCGCGCCGCGCACTGGACACTGCGCGCCGCGCCGCTGCTCGTGCCGCCCACCGCACCCTATGCCCTGCGACTGACCGCGCTCGTGCTGGCCGCACACACCTCTACCCAAACCCACCACAGCACCGATATGGATGTCCTCGCCCGGCTGTGCAGACACTCATCCCACCAAACCGCGGAACTGCTGGACCGGCTGACACACAGCCGCACCCTGGCCGCCTGGCATCACAACCAAGACACGGACGAAGTCCTGTGGCACCTCCCTCGCCGACCGACCGACCCCCAGTCCAGGCCCCGTGCAGCGTCACTCCACGGAACTATGAAGCTCAAGTTGAGGAAAAGACATCACTCAAGAGGAACAACAGACTTCACCCACCCGTACTATCTCTACGCCGGGCTACACGCAGCAATCATGTCCACTGCCCCTTGGATCCCAGCCCAAGAACACAGGCGCTTGGCTCTCTACGCTCACGCCATAGGTGCTGCACGCCCGGCCAGGAAACGAAAGAAAGGTCAACTCATGTCCGAAACCACTGCTGTCGGCACTGAACTCACATCGCAGTACGCCGCACAGGTGACCAGCGACCTCGAACGCAACGCAACGGAGCAGGAACGTATCAGTGCGGAGATCTCCGCGCTGCAGGAGCATCTGGCCGCCCTGCAGCATGACGAGTCTGTTCTGGTCAACGTGCAGCAAGCGCTTGGCACTGCGCCGGCGCCGGTTCAGCCTGCAGCCAAGCCGGACGGCGCCGCGGTACCTACTCCGCGCAAGAAGACCTCGCCTGAGCCCGGAGCCGGCAAGCGGACGCGAGCGAAGAAGGCAGCTGGCACCCAGGGCGCCACGACCAGCAAGAAGTCAGCGGCCGAGAAGACCACGGACAAGAACGCAGCCGCGAAGGCGAGCCCGAGCCAGCCCACGCTCGTCGAACTCGTCCGCAGTCTCCTCACCCAGCAGAGCGAACCGCGCTCCGCGGCCGAAGTCGCCACCGCACTCGACAAGGCCCATCCCGAGCGCCGCATCAAGACCACCGTCGTGCGCACCACCCTCGAGGGACTCGTGGCCAAGAACCAGGCCCAGCGGGCCAAACAGGGCACCTCCGTCTACTACACCGCCCCCAACACATCCGAGTAGACCACCACACCGGCCCAGGACGAGGCACAGTCCAAGCAAGCCAAGTAGCACCGTTGGAGAGCGCACCCTCGCCACGGCGATCGCAGATGGCCGGGCAAGATGTCGCAGGCGGTTCAGGCGACTCTTTCTTGATCGGGTTGATCGAGCCATTCACGAGACCCCCTGGCGAGGGCAACACCAGCTTGATCCGGGCCGCTCGCCGCATAATCAGCCAGGCTGCACCTACCCGGTCGTGATCGAGCAGTTGGCGAGGGAACGGGCCGAGGCCGGCCCTGGCCGAACGGGATGATGCCCTCACCGCGAGGGACGCCGCACTGGGCGTCACTGCCTTGCCCACCACCCCGCCGCAGCAGCGGGCCGTCCCCTCCGGCGGGCAGACCCGCCGCCCGCTTCCGCCGCGGGGACGCCGGTGACGAGCCGCTGTGGCGGCAAGGAGCCCCTCCGAAGCGCCCTCTACATCCACGGCGGCCTCCGCATTACCGCTCAGCAGACCGGCGGACTACGAGCTGACACTCCCAAGGTCCCCGCGATCGTCGGCTTCGGCGTCGCCGCCCACCTCATCACCACCGACGCCGTCCCACCCCCACCGTGCATCCGGGCCCTGCGCGACCGGCCCCAAGACCGCCCCCTGACGGCGATCCCCGGCGATCCCCGGCGCCAGCGTCAACGTTCATCCACACCGGCGACTGCCCGGAAACCTCAGCCTCACCCTTCCAGGCATCGAGGCCACCACCTCCTTGACCGCCTCTCCGGCATCGCCGCCTCCACCGGCTCGGCCTGCAACACCGGAAGCGGCGAACCCTCCCACGTCCTTACCGCGATCGGACTCACTCGCGAGCAGGCCCGCGCAACCCTCCGGCTCAGCCTCGGCCGCACCACCACCGCCACCGACGTCGACCAGGCCGCCGACCTCATCACCCGAACCGCACAAAACCTGGCGCCGGTGCCCGCCAACGCGGCCCGACCCACCCGAACCGGTTGCCCCTGCGGAACGATCCTCCAGAATCCGCCGGGGCGGCCTCGCCCCTCACCCGGGCGGCGGCCGCGGCGCGTGGACGACGCGTTTTCCTTAAACCAAGTGATCAGAGCGTTAAAGGAAAGTCCCTCCAGCCAGAGCGGCGCCGGGACAGTACTCTTGAGTCGAAAGCCCCGGTGGACCGCTGACCTCGGTCAAGTCGCCGGGGCTAAGCCATGTCCAGAACGAACGGCACCGACGCCGGGACCAGGATCGCTCAGCGCTGGTCCTTGGCGCGCGTGCGGCGGCAAGGTCGCCCGCTACAGTCCGCGCGCCGCTGCCGAGTAGGTCAGCGTGCGCGCCAGGTGCGGACTTCGAGGTGACTGATCTGTGCGTCTGCACGGATGCGTCCGGTTTCCACGAGCCACTGGCGTACGGCGGCGGTCACGTCGCCGGCGGCGGCGTCGACGCGGCGGGCGAACTCGGCGGCATCAAAGCCGCCGGTGGGGCCGGAGCCATAGGAGCGTTCTTCGGTGTGGTCGGCGCGTTGGATGATGTTGCGGCGGATACCGGGTGAGTCGGTGCGGCTGCCGGAGGGGTGGAGGTAGCCGGTCTTGGCGAGGCGGACGGTGAAGGCCAGGCGCAGGCCGCGCCGGGCGGCTTCGGCGATCAGGGGGCGCAGGCGGGTGGAGCCGGAGGCGATGGCCTGGACGCCGACGCGGCCGGCGCCGGTGCCGGTGGGGGTGATCAGGACGGCTTTGGTGCGCACCCGGGCGGGGGCGCCAGTCGCGGTCGTGCGGCGGTGGGTGTGGCGGGCGGCGATGGCGGCGAGTTCGGGCAGGTCGGTGATGCCTCCGACTTCGACGGCGGTGAGGACTTCGCGTAGGGCGGTGACGAAGGCGGCGCCTTTGTTCCGGGTGTAGAACTGCGAGACGAGGGAGGGGTCGCGGTTGATGATGCGGGCGATGTCACGTTTGGTGTAGCCGGCCTGTTGGAGGCGGTCGGCAAGGCGTGCCGCTTCGTTCAACCCTCTCTGGTTTCTCGGGCGGTTGCGGCGTCGACGGGGCGGCATCAGGCCTCCTGGCCGGTGGCGGTGAGGGCGGCGCGTCCGGCGTCTCGCAGGGTCAGGAGTTCTTCTTCGGTGGTGGGGGCGGGCAGAGGTCCGGTGAGCTGGCCTTTGAGGAGGTAGTCGCCGGGCTGGTGGTGGTGGGGCCAGTTCTGGGGCTGGGTGAGGTAGAGGGCGTCGGTGCGGAAGGCAACGACGGTGCCGGGCGGGATGTGCAGGGCGCCAGCGTAGATGTCGTCGTCGCGGTGGCGTTGGGTGAGCAGGGCGGCGCGGGCGCCGGACCAGATCGCGGCAGCCCATTCAGGGTGGGCGTTGGGGTCCAGGGCGAAGCCGGTGGGCTTTTGCCAGGTGATCAGTTCGTCGTCGAAGCCGATGATCTCGGCGTCCGCGGGCACGTCGCGTTCCAGAGTTCGGGGGGTGGTGCCGGTGACCATGCGGGGACGTTGAGCGAAGGAGCCGATGCCGTACAGGAGGATGGAGCGCACGGCGCGGGAGGCGAGGTGAGCGGCGCGGGCCTGCTGAGCGTCGCCCTGGAAGTGGGCCTGGGCGGAGAGGTTGGTCCAGGTCTCCTTGAGCTTCTTGGCCCAGTCGTCAAGGGGTTTGCCGTCGTCCCACAGAATGCCGTCGAGGATTTCGATCTTCCACGGCTGGAGGGGGTTGGTCAGGGCGGTGTGGATTTCTGGGCCGCCAACCCAGGTGGTGAACGTGGCGCCAGGTGCGGCTGGGTAGTGCCAGGCGCGGTCTCCGGGGGCAGGTGCTGGGAGGAGGCCGACATGGTTCCAAGTGTCGGGGACCGTCACACGCACCTGCCAGTGCCCGCACCCGTAGAGGGCGCGCATCTGCTCCTTGTCCGACCAGGCGGCGAAGGTGGCGGCAGTGATGCGGCGGGGGGTGCCGACCGGGGACTTCCAGGTGTGTTTGGCGTAGGCGAAGGTACGGTCGTACTCGACGAGCTGAGGCAGCTGCTCGGGCACGCGGGGCGGGGTGATCAGCTCGTTGCGGCCTTGTCCTGCGGTGGCGTGCAGCAGACCGCGCAGCTCCTGCGACAGGACGGGGAAGCCGTCGGCGTACTGGCCGCGCTGCGGGATGGTGCGGGTCCACAGGTCGCGGCCGGTCTGGGAGGGGGAACCCATGATGACCGCGTCGGGCCAGTGACGGCGCAGGGCCTGCCACAGCAGGACGAAGGCGTCCCGGATGGTGGCGGGGTCGTCGCCGTTGACGTCGAACCACTCTCCTACGGAACGGATCTCGATGTGCTGGTCGCCGTTGTCGCGCTGGTACCGGCCGACGGGGTTGCGGGCGTGGACGAAGTGTCCGGCCGTCCGGTCGCGGCCGCGGCCGGTGTCGGTGTGCCAGCCTGGCGTGGGGGCGTTCAGCCAGGCGGCGACCGCGTCGCGCAGGTAGGGGTAGCGGTCTGCGTTGCGGTGCCAGGGGTCGCCGGCCGTGATGTAGATCCGCTCTACGCCTTCGGGAATGGCGTGGAAGACGGCGGTGAGGATGTCGGCGGCCGACCTGCTGCCGAGGTCGAGGTGGTGGGTCTGGTTGCGGTGGACCAGGACGCCGGTGCTGGTGTCCAGGAAGACAGTGGAGCGGGCCTGCTGGGTGAAGTTGGGCCGGGTGGAGGCCAGACCAGGGGTGTGGGTGAACCAGGCATCGCCCGTCTCTCCTTCGGGGATGGACGGCAAGATTCCTGGCGCATCCGGTGCGGCGGTGACCGCTGGGGCAGGCTCAGGCGGCGTGGCGCGCCGTGCGGGCGCCACCGCTGCGGACTGCGCGGCCGGTCCGGGCTCGGCTTCAGTGGAGGGTGCGCCTGAAGCGTGAGCCGGGGGCGGCACTGGGGCGCTGGTCTCTTCGGTGAGGCTGTCTGGGGCCAGGGCAGGAGCGATGGCGACGACGTCGGCCACGCTCAGCCCGGCCGCCGGGGCGATCCGCTCCGCTTTGGCTTTCTCGTAGGAGGCCAGTTGGACGATCTGCTTGTCTCTGTCGGTTTCTAGCTTTGCCAGCGCCGCCTGGGTCTTTTTGATCTGGGCCCGCAGGGTGCGCAGGTCGGCGAGCGCGGTGTTGTAGCTCTGTGCGTCCATGGGGCTTCCTTGTCCGGGCCCGCGGTTCAGGCGGCGTTGCTTGTGGGGACGTAGGCGATGGCACCGCCCGAGTGGGAGGTAAGCCGGGTGCCCAGTAGGAGTTCGGCGAGGCGCCGGTCGGCGCTCGTGCTGGACGTGAGGGTGATCTGCGGGGTGGCGAGGTCCGTGACGTAGCCGGCCAGGTGTGCGTCGGGGAAGGCGTGCCGGCCGTCGCTGTTCTTCTCCCAACGTTCCAAGCCGGTCAGGACGGCCACGACGTAGCCGGACAGGGTCACTGGTAGCACTCCCCCGGCCGCGACGCTGGCTGCGTCGCACCGCCACCAGCCGCGCAACGCCTTGAGGAGATCGTCGGGGCCGAGAGTTGCGGCGAAGCCGATCCAATCGCGATCCGGATCGTCGGCCGGTTGTGCTGTGTCCACCCTCAGGACGGCGATCTCATTGACGCTCAACTGGTTGAGGGCCGCGTGCTTACGAGTGCTGAGTGCCTGCACGACGGGAAGCGGGATCATGACGCGCACGCCGCGGCGGGACAGGCCTGGCAGGAGTTCGGCCTGAACGAGTCTACGGAAGGTAGTGATCGCGCATCCGAGCTCCCCTGCGGCCTGCCCGGTGGTCAGCAGCATGTCACCCACCCTATGAGCGAACTCTGATATCTGATTTGGCATGCAATGTAGTGCGGGACTGAAATGGAGTCAAACCGGGGGTGGGACTGTCGCAGGCCCTGCCCTCCTCAAGGGCCAAGGGACCCGCAGGCGAGTCAGTCAGTCATCCCTGCCGGGCGGCCTTCTCACCGATGCTCGCCACCTTCTGCCCCGCGCGGTAGTGGTGTTCTCAGTGCGAACCAGGAGCTGGCAGGTCGTCCTGGGCTTCTCGGAGCTGACCGGTCAGTTTCTCGTCGCGGGCTTGGGCCTGCTCCGGATCGCCCGCCGCCCGGACCCGGTGATAGCCACCGGGGTGCGCCAACTGCCCGCGCAGCACGTCGGCCGCCTCCCGTACCCGCGCCCACTCCTCCTCGTCCGCGCCCCCCTGACCGCGCCACCGGCGGACGCGTCCGCGGGCGGGCCGGCGGACAGCGGAGTCGTGGCAGCGGGTTCCGGGAGCTCGGCGGCCGGGGCGCAGCCGACCGTGTCCATCTTTCCGACCGGCACCGAGCCGTCCGGGTCGGCGACGGGCTCGTCGGCCGGAGCATCGGGCGGGCCGGAGTTGGGGAGGGCGTCGACCGCGGCCAGCAGGTCGACGGCCGCGGACTTCAGTCCCACCGCGACCGGGGCGCCCGGCAGACTCAGCAGGGCGTCCGCCGCACCCCGCAGGCACGACTCCGCGACCTCCGCCGGCCGCTCCAGCAGGGTGCCGGTCAGGATCCGGCGCGTGTCCAGAAGCAGGCCCAGCGCCCGTACGACCGGTGCGCCCTGCGCGGTCAGGGCCTCGGCCAGGACCTCGTCGACCACGGGCAGTTCGTCCTCACCGGCCGACGGCATCTCGTTGCTCACCGGTGCACCGTAGAGCCCGCGGGCCGGCACCCGGACCGGGAACCCAACAGCTCGGCCACCGGGTTGGAGTTGGCGCTGGTGGACGGGAGCGTGGACGAGGCGGGCGCAGCAGACCAGGGCGCGCGGCGGATCACTCCTCGTCGCGATCCTTGTAGAACTCGTGCGCCTCGTTGAGCAGCTCCGCCGCCGCCCGTGAACACCGCATCTATGCCTGTGCGTCACGGTGTGTGTATCCCGAGGCCCGGCGCATCATCAGCTCCGCTGCGACGAGGAGTTGGCTGGCCTCCAGGCTCAGCGACTTGCGGTGCGTCTCCATCTCGATGTCGAAGACCACGCCGTTGACTTCGTTCAGCGCCGCTTCCAGGCTCACGCTGTCACACTGGTCAGGGTCCGTCGCCGCCTCCGTGGCCTCCTGCACCCAGCTCGTCAGGTGTGTCAGGAGCACACGCCGGTACCCCTCCCCCTCGGCCTCTACCGGGTCCAGGAGCTCATCCGCCTGCATTGCGGCCCCTCCGAAGTCCTCGCCTTTCAGCCGCGGACGGCATCTTCGTGACGCCGAGTCATGCCGCCCAACGCCACAGAGTGCCACCGAGATACGCGAGGACGCGCTGCGCAAGGCGATTCCGGGACCGGGCGGACGACGCACACGGGTCCGGCAAAGTTCAGCGCGACGCCGAACCGGACCGCCGGCCCGGAGCGAGGCCGGCGCCGGGGCCGGCCACTACGGTGGCCAGGTGGACACCCCGAACGACCGGCACGCGCAGCCCGGCGCGCGAAGCCACCGAACTGGGGATCGATGTCCACGCCCGGTTCGGCTACACCGCCGCCCCAGGCAGTACCGACGACGCCCGCGTGCGTCACCTGACCCTCGCCCTGCCGCCCCGGCACACCGCCCGTCTCTTCCAAGCCGATTTGGCCAGCCGCCTCCAACCAGCCCGCCTCGCACTCGCCGACCACGATCTGCTCTGGCAACCCCTGGCCACCCGCTGAACCACTCACGAAGGTCGTCGTCGCCGACTCGGCTGAGCGGATCGCGGACGAGATCGTGCGGGAGCGCCCGCGAGTGATGGTGAACACGATGGGCGCCTTCGCCGCCACGGCACCGGTGATCGCCCGTGCCTGCATGCCCGGCGGCCACTACGTCGACCAGGCCAACGACGTGGTCGCCGTGGACCGGCTGCTCGCCCTGCACGACGAAGCGGTGCGGGCGGGCAGCACCCTGGTCACCGGCGCCGGATTCGGCGTGCTATCGACAGAGGCGGTGGTGGCGAAGCTGTGCGAAGAACAGCCCACGCCGCACCGGGTGCGGGTCGACGCCGTGGCCTCGGTGGCCGTCGAGGCGGGCGTACTCGGTTCCGCCTTGGCGGCCAGCATCGTGGACGTGCTCACCACCGGCGGACGACAATACGAGAACGGGCGGCTGATGACATCGCGCCTCGGCGCGGATCCGCAGCAACTCATCTTTCCGGACGGGGAGTCAGCGAAGACGGCAGGTGTCTCGTCCGGCGAGCTCGTCGCGGCGCATGCGGTGAGTGGAGCACCGTTCGTCACCGCCACTTCCGCTCTCGTGCCGGCCGCTCCACTGATGCGTGCCCTGCTCCCGCTGCTCGGCCGCCTGCTGTCCGTTCCGACGCTGCGACGCCTCACCGTCGACCGGCTCGGCCGGGTCCCGGTGAAAGCCGCGCCCCGTCCGCACAAGCACTCCCGGGGGCACGCCGTCGTCGAGTGGGCGGAAGGCACCCGGCACGAGGGATGGCTCCGCGCCGACGATGGCATGGACTTCACGGCCGACAGGCCTCGGCGAGTGCCCGCAACAACCGCCAGCGCGGGCACGGCGTGCCGGGGCAGACCCGGCACGCCGGGAGCCAGGCGCACCGCGCTTTGGCCAGGCCGACGCCCTGGCGACGGCGGGTCTGGGGGCCTGACAGGCCCTGGTGACCACCGCCCAGGCGACGTCCACCAGCGGGTACTGATCCACGCCGCGGCCGGCGGCGTCGGGTATCTGACTGTGCAAATCGTCACGGCGCGCGACGCCCAGGCGATCGTGACCGCACGCACCGACCAACACGCCTGCCTCGCGAGATGCGCGCCGCCGAAGTGATCGGCTACACGGCAGCGGACTCCAGCAAGGCGCTCCAGGACGCGTGAACATGGTCCTGGACCCGCTGGGCGCCGATTACAGTCCCCGCTTGCTCACCCTTCTGCCGCCAGGCCTGATCGATATTGAGGCGCATCGGCGACATCACCGCAGCAGCCCTCGCGATCTTCCACTTCGAGAAGGGCCGCACCGCCTGATGATCACCCAGAGCGACGAACTGTTGCTGTCAACAGCTCACTGGGTGGGACCTGCACGAATACCGGCACTCCGGACCCGCACCGCATGAGTTCTCGTACGCGGCCACAGTTGGGAGCCTGGCTGTCGGAAAAGGATCTCCGGCACACCGAACCTCCCCCAGGCATTGCACGTCTTCAGGTGCGTAGGCGCGCACTGACCTCGCGCGCCGATTCGTATGCGAGGGGAACCCGAAACTCCATGGAGAGCAAGCTGACCGCCGTGGCCCTTGCGGCCGTCGTCGTCGCCGGCACTGCCGCTACCGCCATCCCGGCCTCGGCCGCCCCCGCCAAGGCCAAGCCGACCCGCTGCCACACCACCGACCTGAAGGCCGGCTTCGCCATGGGGGATGACGCGAAGCCGGAGATGAAGCAGACCAAGAAGCAGACCCAGGCGTACATCTGGTTCACCAACCAGAGCAAGCGCACCTGCACCCTGTCCGGTTTCGCCGGTGTCGACATGATCGGCGCTCAGAAGACCGACGGCACCTGGGCGCTGGCGCGCTCCTCCAAGAAACCCGAAAAGATGACCCTGAAGCAGGGGGACACGGTGGACTTCAGCATCACCCTGCTCCCGGTGGCCAAGTCCACGCCGCAGAAGGAGAAGTTCGTTCCGGCGAAGTTCCTGGTCACCCCGCCGAACGAGACGGAGCACTTCACCCTGAAGTGGCCGTTTGGCGGCCAGATCCTCAAGCAGGACGGTGCCACCCACCCGGCCACCTACCTCAACCCGGTCGGGCTGTAACCAACTGGACAGCCTTTGAGCTGCCGCACGCCGTGTGGCAGGGGCTGATGGACGGGCAGCGCGAACACCTGGAACAGCTCGGCATCGTGCCCCTGCCCCGGGAGCCGGAGACGCCCGTGAAGCCCTCCAAGGCGGCTTCTGGCAACTTCGAGCGGGGCGTTGTGTTTGTGACAACTTCAATTGGCCCCGCTCCGCAATAAAGTTGGCCCCGCTCGCTGGCCCTGACCGGTCGCGTGGGGTGCGTCAACCTCACTCCGGCAAGTTGTTTTGGCCCCACCCCGAATGAGTGGGCGCGTAGTGGAAAGTTGGAGGGCCTGGCGGTCGTCGGGTTGGTCCTCGGCCCCAGGCCTTCCACTCGCCGCAGAGAGGATCGACCGTGACCTCGGACCACGACATGCTGTGGCGTCGCTGCGCGCTCCTGGGCCGTGTCCTGCTGCCGCTGGTGGACCAGGTCCTATGACGGCAGGCTCGTCGCCACGAGGCACTGAGGGCCCGGGGCATCGGCACGGCGGCAGGCGAGCGAGTGATCGAGATCTTCGCGGCCCTGGCCGCCCACGCCGTCGCGCTCGACGCTTCCTTGTCCCCCGCAGAATTCGACGCTCTGCCTCTCAAGATCGTGGCCGACGCGGCAACTGGCAAGCGCGACTACGAACCGCTCGCCGGACTCCCGGACATCTTCGCCGACGACCGTGACGGACAGGCCGTTAACGTCTTCCGCCTGTACACCTACAAAGGCGGGCAGCACAGCCACCGACTCTTGCCGCTGAGCAGGAAACTGCGCTATGTGCTGAACGTCCTCGCCGAACGCTCGCCGACATCGTCCCCCACGTGCGAGGACGTCTTCCGCTGGGCAGCCGAGGCCGAACTGCCGCAGTGATCACAGGCATCAGACAAGCTGAGGCCGCGCTCCCGGCCACGGGACACACCCTGTCGGGATCGGGCAGACAGCGCAGGCCATTCACTCGGACGAGGGCATGTCGCCTCAGAAGCCTTCCGCTTACCGCTCGGCGGGGCTTGATCAGTCGAACAGGGTTCCTGTTGGGGTGATCTGGCGGTGGTCGGGGCATAAAAGAGCTTTTTCCCTTGCGGGGGTGTTTGGTAACTGGCGTGACGCCAGGCCAGCTAGGGCGGGCCGTGCCGCCATGTGAGGATCCGCCTGTGGAGTGTGATGTGTGTGAGCGGGCGATGTGGCGGTGGCCCGTGCCGCCGACGGCAGCGGCAGCGGAGATCTGGTCCTGCTCCTGGTGCCATGCCGCCACCCATGTGGGAGGCGAGTGATTCGAAGTCTCGCGACCGCCCTACCTGCCCATGGAGATGCGCTGGGACAAGGCCGTTGCGAAGGACCTTCCTGCTGGTGTCTCCCATGCCTTCGGCATCTTCGACAGGACGCTGTGCGGTGTTCAGAGAGCCGGAATGTCGCCGTCCGGCCATTGGTGGCAGCCGGAACGGGAGGACGCCTGTGCCACCTGCCGGGAAGCGGCGGGTGTCATCGATGACCGCTGGCTGCTGGTCGAGTCGTGGACGGTGCCGTCGTAGAGCACGGTGGTGACATCGCAGCTGGCTGCGAGGCGCTCAGTCGCGGTAGGCAGCCCTCGCGAGCTGGAGGAACGAGCAGATCAGCGGGTTGGTGTCGCCTTTGTTCGCCGCGACCACCACGCGGCTCGGCGCCATGTCGGTCAGCGGTACCACGGCCAGTTCCTCGGGCAGGTCGTGCCCGAGCGGTGCCATTCCGACCGTGCCGTTCCAGAGCACGGCCTGCAGGCACTCCTGAACAACGTGCACCACCGGGCCCTCGCGCGGCTCGCCGCCGTTCCAGTACGACCGCCAGATGGGGTCGGTGCCATCCGGGAACTGGAACCAGTGCCGGTCGGCCAGGTCTGCCAGCCGAAGGTGGTCGCGGCGGGCCAGCGCGTCGTCGGCGCGTAGCACCGCCCCCACGGTCTCGGCCCGCAGTTCGTGCACCGTCAGGCCGGTCTCGTCGAACGGTGCGCGGGTTAGGGCGATGTCGACCAGTCCGGCGCGCAGCCCACAGGTCGGATCGGTCAGATCGGTGTCGCGGATCCGGATCTCGACGCCCGGGTGCTTTTGACGGTACGCGGCGGCCAGCCGGGCGGCGCGTCGGTCGGTGCTGTCGCCGAGGATGCCAACGGTGAGGGTCGTGGCGCCGGCCGCCGCAGCCACGCGGATGCGTACCCGGTCAGCCCGGTCGAGCAGGGTGCGCGCCTCGTTCAGCAGCATCGCCCCGGCGGGGGTGAGGGTGACCCCTGCGGCGGAACGGTGCAGCAGAGGGGTACCGAGGCCGGTCTCCAGTTGCTTGATCGCCCGGCTCAGCGGGGGCTGGGTCATGTGCAGCCGGGCGGCGGCCCGGCCGAAATGGAGTTCCTCGGCGACGGTCATGAAATAGCGCAGCGTGCGTAGCTCCATGACAGGCGAGGATACCTGTAAGGTATCGATGCCACCCAGTCGGTCCTGGACGGCCGGGGCGCAGCGGCGGTGGAATCGCAGCATGACGGACGAGCTGATTTCCGACCCGGCCGTGCGGGTCGCAGATGTCCAGGAGATCGCCCCCGACTTGCTGGTGATCCCGAACCACCGGGTCCATCTGGTACCCAACATCGGCATCGTCGGCGGTACTCAGGCCGTACCCGTCGTCTAGACGGGCATCGGCACCTCCAACGTCGAGCAGGTCCTCGCTTTCGCGGCCGTCCAGCCCCTCAACCAGTGCCCAGGCTCCGCCCGCTGCTCATCCGCACCCATGGGTTGATGTACGTCATCCACACGACCGTCACGCTTGTCACCGGAGCAAAACAAGGGACTCGGGCGGGAAGCCGCCCAGTTCTCGATCTGCCTGGCCGTGCCGGTGTACTGGCGTTGGATACCGGCGGTGTGCGTGCCCCTTCTTTACGTCCCCGGTCTCGTCGACAACCAGCACCGCATCCACGTTGCGGAGGTACTCGACGACATATGCGCGCACGTCGTCACGGACAGCATCAGCATCCCAGACGGCCCGGCACAGCAGATGCTGCATGCCATGCGGACTGGCGTCCCCAGCCCACTCCGTGATCGTCCAGCAGTTCTTCCACGGGAAGGTCCGACAGCAGCCCGAGCGCCAGCCGCCCGGCCCGGCACCGGGACTCAACCTGCTTGCAACGGTCCGCGATCCGCCCCCTCGATCGCCTCCCGATGCCGGTGTACTGGCGTTGCACCCCGACACTCGCCAGCAGGTGCCAAGAGCTCGGCGGTGTTCCCGCAGACGAGCGGCGAGGAAGCGGAGGGCAGAGCTGGACACGTCGACGCCGGACGGGTAAACAAGGACGCGAAGCCTCTGATGGAGACGGTTCTCTTGGTCGAAAACCCACCTACCAGAGGCTTCACCTGTCTGTCAGGCCAACTGCCCAGCTGGCGTCGCAGGTTGGCTCCGGCGTTGGCACAACACCCGCGAGGAACGTGCGCCCCGCTGTTCGAGCGGTGAGCGACGGTGTCCACCACGCCATGCTCGTCATCGCTCACCCGCACAACCTCACCCTCGCCGGATGACGAGCAAACGAACAGGTCAGCCAGCATGCCCCAAAGCGTTTACGGGACGCCGCCCAATACCTGTGTGGCAGGGTCGATACCCCTGGGGTATCGACCCTGCCACACAGGTATTGGACACCCGGGTTGGCGGTGACGGACCATAACCCACATGTCACCTCTTCCCATTCCTTCCGCTTGGGCAGGGCCTCTTCCTGAGGCTGCGCCACCGTCTGACATGGCTATCTACCAATTGCCGACAGGAACCTACGAAACAAGGTCAGCGTTCGCATTCAAGGGCGGGTCGTTCCGCGACAAGCGTCATTTCGCCGCGACAGCGATCCTGCTGCAACACCCGAAGGGTGATCTATTGATCGATGCAGGTTTCGGCTCTCAGGTTGCGGCGCATATTCAGTCTCTCCCGCGAATTGAGCGCGCTCCATACCAGGTGGTCAGCACCGCGAGCGAACAACTTGAGGCCAGCGGCTACGACCGCAGCAGGCTGCGTGGTGTACTGGTGACACATTCTCACTGGGATCACGTGAGCGGTATCGACGATCTTCAGATGCCTATCTGGATTAATGAGGATGAACTGCGATACGCGAGCGAAGATCGCGACGGAGAAGTGTTCCGCATTGTCTCCGCAGGCCACAAGATTCACCAATATGAATTCAACGGTCCACCCTACCTTGGCTTTTCAGCGAGCTTCGATGTGTATCGCGACGGCTCGGTGGTCATCGTTCCCGCCCGAGGTCACACAACTGGCTCCGTGATCATATTCGTCACTCTGCCTACCGGTAAGCGATACGCCTTCATCGGTGACCTGACCTGGCAACTCGATGGCATCCGTCGTCGCGTTGAGCGGCCGCTCTTGCTGCGTATCCTCGCCGACACTGATCCCAAACTAGTGCGCGAGGACCTGCTTCGCGTGATTGCGCTCGCGAACGTCATGCAAATCGTCCCTGCCCACGACGTTACGGCGTACCACGGGATCCCACAGCTATCCAACTGATCGACACCAGTCCCGGCGCGCCCGGCCGTTGAGCATCCCCGATGAACTGGACTAGCCGACAGCGTCCTCCCCCAGCAGTGCCACTATTCGGCGAGGACGGCACGCCGCCACGAGCAGTCTCAGGCCGGGATCAGGCACTGAGAAGACTTCCGCTTACCAACGCCAAGACCCGCCGCGCGTTCCTCGACCGCCGGCTCCAGGTCAAGCGGATGATCTCCGCCTGGGTGCGGCGGATCGAGCCGAGCGCCTCGGCGGACCGGGCCGATGACGTCGCAACCCTCGTCGTCGCCTTCGCCGACGGCGCGGCCGTCGGCTCGCAGATCTACTCCGACTGGGACTCCGAGGAGTACGTCGACCTCATGTCCGGCGTGCTCACCTGCCTTCCGCCGGAGGACGCGGCCGCGGGCTGACCCGACCCGGCGGCCGGTCCGCCTCCGGATGCGGCTGTCGGTGGGACGTGGGACAGCGGAGGCATGAGCTCCCACACTGCTGTCCTGTCGTCCCGCCGCCGTACATCCTCGGGGAGTTGGGGCTCGTAGGCGGCGACCTGCACGTCCTCGCGCCGCTTCACCCGAGCCGCGAGCTGGACCGCTGCGGAGGGGCCAACGTAACCCGCCTCCCTGGAGCTACTCCCCTGGCCTGTAGACTCCCCGGGCAGCCGCTGTCCACCACGGTGCAGCGGCTGCGCACCACCCCCGACCACAGCCCCCAAAACCCCGGCCACTGGCCCGACCACAGCAGATCACAGCGTTGCGCTGCCAGTTGAGCCCTGCAACTGCTTCCGCGGATCCGGCCTCTGACCGATTCCGGTTAGGCCCATCAGCGCGCCCCGGCGGCGTGGACCGACTCGCGCCCAAGCCCGGCCCCGTAATCCTCGGCGGTGCAGCCGTCCCAGAAGCACCTCCCATCCAGGTCCGTGCGGTTGACCGGGTCCTGGGCCAACGTAGTCGTAGACGTTGGCGCTGCCCCCGGCGACGGGGTCGATGCTGAGGAAATCCGGAGGTCGTCCGGGAACGGGTTGGCCAAACCGACCAGACCATCTCTGCGGAGCAGCCCTGACCGGGGATTTGCATCGTGCCCCGATTCCAACGTGATCGGCTGGAACCGGGGCACGGGGCTCTTTAGTCGCGCAGCGTCGTAACCGGGCTGTTGTATGCCTCCGCCGTCAGTATCGGGTTCCGTGACGAGCAGGCCTTCGACGGCCAGGACAGACGGACGGTGCGGGATTCACCGGGCAGCAGCCACAGATAGTTGTCGCTGTACAGCGTCGGCAGCACCCGGCGGCCGTGGGCTTCTTCCAGCAGTGACAGCCGGACCATGGCGGCCACCGCCGAGCCCTGGTTGCGGACGGTTGCTGTCAGCTCGTGGCGGTCCCCGGAGCGTGAAACCTTGGTGATCGCGCCGGTCAGTTTCACTTGCTTCGCCTTGTTCAGGGCCTGCAGGGCCGAGGTGTTGCGGTAGCGCCAGTAGGTGTTGCGTGACAGCTCTTTGCCCTGGGCATCCTCCAGGGTGAGTAGCAGCAGATGCAGGTCCGGAAGGTCGTTCGTCCATTCCGTGGTGAAGGCCATCGCGGTGTCTGCCCGTGCGACGTCCACCCGGGCCGTCTTGTTGCTACCGAGTTGCCGGCCGGACAGGTCGAGCAGCCGGGCTGTGACAGTGGCGCCGCGCAGGTCGGCCGAGGTGTGGTTCACGGCGATGACTTGCCACTTCACGGGATCGGCCTGCACGTGCAGCGGCTCGCAGGCCGAACGGGCACCGTAATAGGTGCCGTTGACGTCGAAGTCGTAGTCGTACGTCTGCCAGACTGTACTGTGCCAGGCCGGATGGGACATCCACAGCATCAGGCCGGACGCGTTGTCCCAGAGGTTAGCGTTCCACGCCTCGAACATAGCGCGGGTGTTCTCGTAGTTGACGAACTGCGCCTTTCGGGTGAAGTCGTCCAGGTTGCCCGCCTCTCCGAGGCGCGCTTCGATGGCTGCTTTGTAGGTCTGCGGTGCCTGGTTCCCGCGCTCGCTCCAGTCGTGGTAGTACCACGCGCCCTTGATCGGCCATTCCGGCTCGTCGCCCGTCATGTTGCGGGTGCTCGCCGCGGTGGAGACGACGGGCATGCCGATCTCGGTGTGGAAGCCGAAGTCCTTGCTGCCGTAGGTCATGCGGTCGAAGTACTTCTCCGGCTCCACCCAACCGTAGGGACCGCCGCCCGTGATGATGCCGCCCGCCGAGTTGTTCTGGTAGAGCAGGCCGGGCACCTGCTGTTCCACCGCCTCGCGCATCCCCTTGTCGATGGAAGCTGGGGGGTTGCCCTCGTTGGCGCCGCACCAGACCACCACGCAGGGGTGGATGCGGTAGCGCAGTACGGTGTCACGGGCGAGGGAGTTGAAGGCCTCGTGGTCCGGCGGGTCCATGCCCCACGCATTGGGGAAGTCGTTCCACACCAGGATGCCGTGCCGATCGCAGGCGGCGAAGAACTCCTCCCGGTCGCTGCTGCCGACCCAGTTGCGGATCATGGTGAAGTTCATGTCGCGGTGCATGCGCACCGCAGCGTCCATGCGCTCCGCCGGCATCCGGCGCAGCAGTTCGTCCCAGCCCCAGTTGCCGCCGCGGGCCAGTACACGCACTCCGTTGACACTGATCTTCAGAGGGTCCGGCGTGTTGGACACCGGCTTGACGTCGGTCCATTTCTCACCGTCGTCGGACACCTGGATGACGTACGTCTTGGGGTATGCCGCTTCCCAGACGACGGCGACGCGGTCGAACTTCCGCGAGGAGCCAAGGTCCACCTGGATCCACTGGTAGTCCTCGTAGTCGGAGGACCAGCGGGTCTTCGGGTCGCCGTCGGTGGCATGCGACGCCGGGTGGTCGGGGTCCTCGGTGGAGGCCGTGGCCTTCCGCCGCAGGGCGAGGTCAGTTCCCGGTTCACTGCGGTCGACGACGCTAATAGACCACAGCGAGTTGCCCCAGCTGGTATTACGCAGGCCACAGTTGAGGCGGACGTAGCGTGCGGTCTGCTGGTCGAAGTCCTCGACTTGGAGGCTGGCGTTTCCGTTGTTGAACGGCAACGGCACGGCCCCGTTGTCCACCGACTTCACGTCGGTCCAGTCGGATCCGTTCGCGGAGACCTGGACCACGAAGGTCTTCGCGTACGCCTGCTCCCAGGTGAGGTCGACTCGGTCGAAAGACTGGGTGGAGCCCAGGTCGACACGGATCCACTGGTCATCCTGGTGGGCAGAGGACCAGCGGGTGCCGTCGTCGCCATCAGTGGCGTTGGCTGCGCCGTTGCTGTCCTGGTCGGTGCTGGAGGCCTCGGCGGGGGCGTGCAGCGCGAGGTCGACGCCTGGTCGCGTGCTGTCCCCCACCGAGAGGGTCCACAGAGAGCTGCCCCAGGAGGTGGCCCGGGTCAGGCACCTGATGCGGACGTACCTGGCCTGCTGCCGGTCGAAGGTCACGGTCTGCGTGTAGGCGTCGCCGGACGCGGTGAACGCCAGCGGCACCTCGTACTCGTAGCCGAACTGGCGGATGCCGAAGCGGGTGGCGCGCCGGTCGCTCTCCTGGCCGCCGACCGACGCGGTGAGCATGAGGTCGTGCAGATGGGGCTCGCCCAGGCCGTTCGGCCACCACAACTTGGGGTTGCGCAGCTTCAGCTGCCCGAAGGCATCGGGAGCGAAGACGACGTCGACACTCGCGCCGGCCTTCACGGTGACGCTCTTGGACGCCCGCACGCTGCCGAAGGTCGCTGTGACTGTCGTCTGGTGGTCGGCGGAGCCGGCGTTACGGACCGGTACGACCACGGTCACCTCGGCGACCGATACGTCCGGCAGGGCAGGAAGGACGGTGTCCACGCGCGGGTCGCCGATGACAACGTGCCCGGTCGATCTCAGCCGGACGTGGTTCCAGATGCCTGCCGCACGGTCGCGCACGGCAGGCATCCAGTCCCAGCCCGAGGACGCAAGATACGTCGGGGAGTTGAGGTTCATCTGCTGTGCGCCGGCATCCACCCAGGACTCGCCCTGCGGACCCTTGTCGCCCGGGCTGCCGGGGACCGGCATCGGCGTGATCTTCACCGCGAGCGCGTTCTCGCCGCTCGTCGCGAGCTGCTGGGTGACGTCGAACGCGGCGCGGGCGAACGGGTACGTCAGGTCGCCGGCCTGCTTACCGTTCAGCCACACGTCGGCCTTGTGATTGACTCCGTCGAACTCCAGCCACACGTGCCGGCCGGCGCCGGTGCGTAGGCCCTGCGGCAGTGCGAAGTCGCGTTTGTACCACCAGGAGTGGCGCGACAGAGCCTCCGGGATGTGCAGGTTGTTCAGGCCTGCTACCGGATCGGGCAGCTTGCCCTGGTCCACGAGCGAGCCGAGCACCGTGCCGGGAACGGTTGCGGGCAGCCAGCTGCTGGTGTCGACGGACGTCTTGGACAGACCGGCGCCGTCCGTGCCGGCCCAGTCGTCCATGGTGAGCCACCAGCCCGATTCCACGGGAACGGTCCCGTCGTCGGCGACCGTGAGCTTCGGCGCCTTTCCGTGATGAGAGTCCCAGTCGGTCCAGCCGGTGACTGAGGGGCGGTGGCCCTTGGCGGTGCCGTACACCTCGAAGCCATTGAGGCCGAGAGGCAGCGTGCTGGAACGCTTCTGGGAGGTCATGCGCACCCAGCGCGCCCGTCCCGGGCGCGGGATCTGGATGTTCACCACGCCGCCGCTGCCCGCCGTGGTGCGGTACACCGTGGTCCAGGACTTGTTGTCCACAGACGTCTCCACCATGAAGACTACCGAGTAGCTCGACTGGATCTCCTTGCCGGTGGTGCCGCTGTGGACGTTGCCAGTGGTGGGCGGCATATACACCGGGTCGGAGGCATCCGCCTCGAAGGTCAGGCAAATGTGGGTGACCTCGCAGGCTGCCTGGAGGTCGATGGCTATCCACTGAGGGTCACCGCCCTCAGCGCGCCATCCGCTGCCACTGACGCCTGGAGAGGAAAGGCGATCAACCACGAAAGAGCCGGGCGTGGCAGCGTAGGCCGTCGAGGAGACTGAGACAGGCCGGTAGAGCGCCAGCCCATCGGGGGCGGAGGGCTCAACTGGTGCGCCGATGGGGACGGCAGCAGCATTCGACACGGGAAGCACGGAACTGAGACCGAATCCGGCCAGCAGAGTGGCACCCGCGGTGACGATGGCCCGCCGCGACGCGTGACGCGACGGACCCGACTGATCTGTCATGTGTGTGACATCCCATCAAAAAAGCGCAAGCCGAACCGGCTCCGCACGCCCTGGCGTCGAACCCGGATGACAACGTTGCCAAAGGCTGTGTTGCTCCAGCGTTTTCTGTCAACCCCTGATGCGGGGATCGATACGTGACCTCTCCCCGCGTCACCGGATGAACTCTCGCGATGCGTTGCCGTAGCGAATATCTCTAACTCAGTTTGCGACCGTTAGACCTCAGGCAAATCGAGGCGGTCTACCCGGTAATCGGTGCAGATGAGAACGATTGGCACGCTCTTCGCGAGTCGCATTCCCGTCATGCCGGTTTTCATCGGAGCCGGGCATCGCTGAGCGTATGACGCGGCGCATCCTTGGGAACGATCGAGAAGGCGGCCGCGGCAGCACCCAGGGCCAGGGGGACGTTGACGAAGAAGACGGACTCCCAGCCGCGACCTGCAAGTTCGCGTCCGGACCGAGCAGCAGACGCCCGACTGGCAAGCCCGCTATGCGGTCCGCTCCGGCGTAGAGGGCACCGTCAACAAGTTCGCCTGCGGGCGCGGCATGCGCCGCTGCCGCTACCGGAGGCAGCCGAAGGCCCACCTAGACGAGTCTGTCCAAATGGCTGCGGGCGCGAAGAGAGGGTGTCCATGATCGTTTGTGACGACGAACCTGAACACCCTCGTGACCGCACTGTACGTGAAGATCGATGACGAGTGGGCTGACTTGGCACGGCTGCCCGGACGGCCGCCGAAGCTCAGTCACTCGGAGTTGCTGTGCCTGGCGGTCATGCAGGCGATGCTGGGCTTCCACTGCGAGGCCCGGTGGCTGCGGCACGTGCAGGCGCACTACCGGGACATGTTCCCGTTCATCCCGCAGGACTCCGGCTACAACAAGCGGCTGCGGGCAGCGCTTCCCCAGGTCAAGCGTGTCATCCGGTTGATGGCGAAGGACACGGACTACTGGCACGACACCGTGTGGATCACCGACTCAACCCCGGTGCCGTGCGGCATGTCCCGCCCCACGGTCAAACGGTCCGAGTTGGCGGGCTGGGCCAACTACGGCTACTGCGCGTCGCATTCACGCTTCTTCTGGGGGCTGCGGCTGTACCTGGTGTGCACCCCTGCTGGGGTGCCCATCCTGTGGGCGCTGGCCGACCCGAAACTCGGCGAGCGCGAGGTCCTTGCCTCGATGCTGGAGGTCGACGCCGACCTGGTCCGGAAGCGGCTGGGCATACTGCTCATCAGCGACAAGGGATTCGCGTCCAAGGCATTCGAGCGGTCACTGTCCGAACAGGGCATCACTCTGCTGCGGCCGTCCCGCAAGAAGAAAGTCATGCGGGCCGGCGAGCCGATGCTCAAGAAGGTCCGCCAGCTCATCGAGTCGGTCAACGACACCCTCAAAGGCCAGCTCGACCTGGAACAACACGGCGCACGCACCGTCGAGGGCGTCGCGATCCGGGTCGCCCAGCGCGTCCTGGCCCTGGCTGCCGCGATCTGGCACAACTTCCAGACCGGTCAGGCGGTCAGCCGCTCACTGACCGCCTATGACCACTGACCGTATTCGGACAGACTCGTCTAGAGGTTGTCCCGTAGGCGGTTGGTGCGTTGGCTGGGCATGGGTGGGTGATCTCAGCAGATGATCCGAAGTGGATCGAGCCGTTCTCTGGACTGACCGAGTCGCAGTTCGCCAGGTTGGTGGCGTTGGTGCGGCGTAGGGGCGGTGACGTGCAGCGGGGCTGGCCGTGGCGGCTGCCGCTGGAGGACCGGGTGTTGCTGGTGGCGACGTACTGGCGCACGAACCTCACATTGCGGCAGGTGGCGCCGTTGTTCGGAGTCTCGAAGTCGGCGGCCGACCGCATCCTCGATCACCTCGCACCGCTGCTGGCCATCTCGCCGGCCCGTCGACCGCGCAAGGACACCGTCTACATCGTGGACGGCACCCTGGTGCCTACCCGCGACCGCAGCATCGCCGCCTCGAGCAAGAACTACCGCTACTCGACCAACCTTCAGGTCGTCATCGACGCCAACAGCCGCCTGGTGGTGGCGATCGGCTTGCCGTTGCCCGGCAGCCGCAACGACTGCCGGGCGTTCACGGAGTCCGGCGTCGATCGCGCCTGCCGCGGCGCACCGACCATCGCCGATGGCGGCTACCAGGGAACCGGCCTGCTCATCCCGCACCGCAAACGACGAGGTCAGACGCACCTCAGTCCTCACCAGGAAGCGGAGAACGCAGTCCACCGCCGGGCGCGAGCACGCGTGGAACACGCCCTGTCGCGGCTGAAGAACTGGAAGATCCTGCGCGACTGCCGGCTCAAGGGCAACGGGGTGCACCAGGCCATGCTTGGCATCGCTCGGCTCCACAACCTGGCCCTCAGCGGATAACCCACACCCCATACGGGACAACCTCTAGGGCTACCTAGAGCACGTGTTCACGGCCATCGCCGTGAACATCGAGCGCCTCAGTGGTCTGTCACCGGCCGACGAAGCACCCCAGCCCCGGCCACCGACCGCGTTCCAGGACTTCCTGGACGAGCGCGGTACCCCTCGCCTGAAGTCATGGCGAGCCGTCAGCGGCTGATCTCAAGAGCTTCTTGATCCCCGACAGAGTCAAGTTAGTGATCATTAAAGGATTTGTCACACCAGCGTGTAGTTCATTCCCCTTCGGGGGCATCGACGATCTCACCCTTGTCATTGACCGTGTGAGTGCGCCAGTAGACGTCCCACTTGTCGTCGACCTTCTGTGGCACCTTGCCCTCGGGGTAACGGGTGTAGCCATCGGGCGTCTTGTCGCCGTTCGGAACGCAGTCCGAGCCGGTTCCGCCCACGGTCATGACGGGGTATTCTCCGCCGCCACAGATGGAGTCCTCCAAGGACAAGCCGGCGCCGGAGCAGCCCGCGAGCGCCAGGATCGCGGCGGCCGCGGTAAGTGCGCCACCCACCGCGATACGAACACGGCGGTGCCTGGAGGCGGGACGCGGGCGGTTGGTCGAGGGGTTCATGGTCGTTATCTCCTGTCAGTCATGCAACCACCTCCTACTCTCAGGCCCCGGGGCCGGGGGAACATGAGTACCCCTACTCAGGTCGCTGCATAGCAGCTACTCAGTAGAGCTACTTCAGGCCAAACTTGGCCAGATTCTTGCGTCGCAGACCGACCTCACAGCCGCTCGCCGCCCGGTGCGGGCATCTCGCCCCATACGCCACCTGCCAGCGCACCACGCATTAGCAGGGCCATGGCGGGCGCGACGCGCGCTTGGTGGCGATGGCGAACGAGGTGGTCATCATCAGCACCGCCATGACCCGAGGCATCGCCGCGTGCGTGCAGCCTCAACGACATGCTCCGCAAGGGTCGCTGGTGCCCGCCAGGACCCCGCGGCGCGCCAGCGGTGGCGACGAGTCGCACCGGGAACTGATCTGTCAGGCCACGCTGCGCGACTTCGCTCGCCGCCTCTGCGATAACCCTCACGCGCACCTCGTCCAGGACGCCGAGGTCACTGTTCGCACGCACCGCAGCCAACTTGACCTCGCCGAATGCGTGGCGTCGGCGAGCCGGGTGGCGACGATCTAGGCTTGATCCGCTTTGACGGACATCAGAGATCAGAGGCTTCGCCCCCGGAAGGATGATGTCCATCATGGAGAGCATGGGGAAGAAGAAGCCGCGTCCTCGCCGCTCGTTCACGCCGGAGTTCAAGGCCGAGAACGTCGAGTTGTGTGAGCGCGGTGACCGCTCGATCGGTCAAGTCGCCAAGGACTTCGACCTGACCGAGACCGCGGTGCGCGACTGGGTGAAGCAGGCTGAGGTCGACTCGGGAGGGCGGGAGGGCCTGACCAGCGGTGAACGCGATGAACTGGCCCGGCTGAGCCGGGAGAACCGCCGGCTGCGGGAGGACGTGGAGATCCTCAAGCGTGCGACGGCTTTCTTCGCGTCAATGCCAAAGTGAGGGACACCGGCGGTCTGGCGGTGCCAGAGTGGCAGACTCCGGCGGGGTTGGCTCGATTCTTTGCTGCCCCGTTCACGGTGGCTTGTCCTGGATGTGCCGCCCCGCCAGGCCTGAGGTCCCCGCGAGTGGCCTGATAAGAGCGTGCCACGCGAGCCCGATTCGAGGCGTGCCCCGCGGCGGACCCGGATTCGATACCTTCCCCGTGTGCTGCGGAGGCATCTGCATGAATGTGGTCGGTATCGACGGTCACAAGAAGACCCACACGCTGGTTGTGGTCGATCCTGTGGGCCGACGCATAGCCCAGCTCACCGTGTCGGCACTACCGTTGGTCATGCGCGTTCCTGCGAGTGGATCGGGCAGTTCGGCCAGGTGCTGGTGGCCATCGAGGATTGCCGCCACTTGACCAGGCGTTTCGAGGCCGACCTACTGATGGCCGGGCATGCGGTGGTGCGCGTTCACACCCGGCTGATGGCGGGCGTTCGGCACGTGAGCGCGGGAAATCCGACCCGATCGACGCCGAAGCCGTTGCCCGGGTCGCGCTGCGCGAGCCAGACCTGCCACGGGCCTGCCTGGACGGGCCCGTCCGCGACGTGAAGCTGATCGTCGACCACCGTCGACGGCTTGTGCGACACCCCACGGCGACAGCCAACAAGCTCCGGTGGTTCCTGCACGAGATCGACCCCGAACTGCCCCTCCTCTCAGGTGGATTGCGGCGGCTGCGCGTCTTCGATGCCCTGGAGACCGCGCTCCGTGGCCGATCCGGCGTGATCGTTGAGATCACCCTCGACCTCATTGCCGAGTGCCGGCGCCTGACCGAGCAGATCAACGCCGTGGAGAAACGTCTTCGCCGCCTGGTGCAGCAGCTCGCACCGCATCTGATGGCCGTCCCGGGCTGCGGTGTGCTCGGCGCCGCAGCCATCCTGGGCGAGACGGCCGGGGCTGCACGGTTCAAGTCCAAGAATTGCCGCGTCTCTGACCGCGTTTACCAGGCCCTACTGGCCGATGAAGCTGCCGCCGCACTACACGAGCAACACTACACGGGCCCGATCAACATGGCGGCTTGACATAGGAGTCGACCGTTCACCTGCGGTGACGCCCCACGGGCGTGAAAATCGGTACAGGGGCTGTCCGCCGACGCCGCTTGATGTTTGGGCTGTGAGCCCGCATAGGAGTCTGGTGAGGGAGCCGTCCGAGGGGGCCGCACACTGTCGCCTTGAGCACGCCGATCAGCTTCTCCGTTACCCCTTTGGCTTCCCGGGCAGCCCCTGCCTGCACCAGCGCACCAGGGGGTATGTCATGGAGGAGTTGGGAGAAGACCACGACGATGGGACGGTCGCCAAGGTCGCGGCGATCGACATCGCGAAGGCGTCCGGGATGGTCTGCCTGCGCGTCCCGCACGACACCATCGAAGGCTGACGTGTTCAGAAGGTCTAGACGGTCGCCTCGACCACGAACACGATCCTCGAACTCGGCGACCGGCTTCTGTGCCAAGGCGTCGAGCGGATGGTCATGGAAGCGACAGGCTCGTACTGGCGCCCGTTCTTCTATCTGCTGGAGGCTCGCGGCCTGGACTGCTGGCTCGTCAACGCCCGTGACGTGAAGAACGTCCCCGGGCGCCCGAAGACGGACAAGCTGGACGCGGTCTGGCTGGCCAAGCTCGCCGAACGCGGCATGGTCTGCGCCTCATTCGTCCCACCGAAGCCGGTGCGGCAGCTGCGGGACTACACCCGAACCCGCACCGTGTTCGTCCAGGAACGCACCCGGCACAAGCACCGCGTCGACAAGGCCCTGCAGGACGCGCAGATCAAACTGTCCGGCGTCGTCTCGGACCTGTTCGGCATGTCCGGGCAGGGAAACCCCTGGCTCAAGGGCGCTCTCGGTTAGGCCGCCAACGCTGCCGCCCGCACCGACACCTTCCTCGGCGCCCGCTACCGGCGCATCGTCAAACGCCGCGGCCATGCCAAAGCTCTGGTCGCCGTCGCCCGCTCGATACTCGTCATCGCCTGGCACCTGATCAACGACCCGGACGCCTCCTACCAGGAGCTCGGTGCCGACTGGCACCGCCGACACCTCGATCCCGTCCGCAAAACTCGCGACCTCGTCCGCCAACTCCAGGCCCTCGGCCACCAAGTCGCCCTCAGCCCAGCATCACCTGACCGTTCCGTCTCACCGTCATCCGGGCCGCAAGCGGCCCGGATGCTGCCGCCTGCCCTCCCGCACATCGATTTTCCGATCAGCATCACGGAGAACCCGGTGAGCGTGCACCCGTTCATCGAGGCGTAGAAGCAGACAGGACACAGCGTCAAACGCGCCTGTGAACTGCTGAAGGTCTCCCGAGCCGCCTGCTACACCCGCCGCACCGCCACCCCCGGCCCGCGCGCGGTTCGCGACGCGGAGCTCACCGAAGTCCACGAGACCTCGCGCGGTGCTTATGGGGCCCCGCGCATCCACGCCATGTTGCGACGCGATGGGGAGCGGTGTGGTCGGCGCCGCATCGCGCAGCTGATGCGGCAGGCCGGACTGGCCGGCCGTCACCGTAGACGTCGCCACCGCACCACGATCCCGAACCCGCAGGCCGCCACCCGCCCCAACCCGGTTCTACGCGACTTCCGGCCCAACCCGGCCGCAACCAACACCCGATGGTGCGGCGACATCACCTACATCCCGACCGAGGAGGGCTGGCTCTACCTGGCCACCGTCATCGACATCGTCTCCCGCCGCGTAGTCGACTGGGCCACCGCCGACCACCTGCGGACCGAACTGGTCGCCGACGCGCTGCGGCCCGCCTGCCGCAGCCGCCGCCCGACCGGCGCGGTCGTGTTCCACTCGGATCGCGGCTGCCGGGCAGTACACCAGCCGAGAATTCGCCGATGCCGCCCGCGAGTTCGGTGTCCGTCTGTCGGTCGGCCGCACAGGCCAGTGCTGGCACAACGCGCTCGCCGAGTCCTTCTTCGCCACCATCAAGCGCGAAGTGCTCGGCGATCGGCCCTGGCCCAGCCGGGCAGCCGCCCACACCGCGATCTTTGAGTGGATTGAAAGCTGTTACAACTTGCGGAGGCTGCACAGCAGCCTTGGTTACCGCAATCCCGCCGGGTACGAAACCGTCCTCGCGGCCTGACCACCACGCCGATGGTGTCCGTCAAAGCGGAACAAGCTCAAGCAGGCCGGGGTGGTGGCCGACGCGCTCCCGCCACCAGTATGCCGCGATCCGCCGCAGCCACGAGTGGCCCCCAAGGCTCCGAGGCGATCGCGGGGTGATCGGCCGGTCGGCCCGTGGTCATCGGTTCGCTATCGCCGTCGCGTTTCGGCAGACCGTTCGGAGTCAGATCCAGCCTCGCTCAACGGCGATGCGCGCGGCCTCGTGACGATTCGCCGCCCCGAGCTTGGCGATCGCCGCGGCGAGATAGTTGCGCACCGTGCCGCGCGACAGCGACACCCGCCGCGCGATCTCCTCCGCGGGCGCGCCGTCCCACGCCAGCGCGAGCACGTCGGCCTCGCGTGGCGTGAGCGGGGAATCTCCCGCGCCGATCGCCTCCGCCGCGAGCTCCGGATCGACATGCCGGCCGCCGGCGGCGACCTTGCGTACCACCTGTGCGAGGGTGCGGGCCGAAACCGTCTTCGGCAGGAACCCGCGTGCGCCAGCCGCGAGCGCCGACTTCAGATAGCCGGGACGGCCGTGGCTTGTGACGATGACACACCGACAGTCGGGCAGCTCGCCTGCGAGGCGCCGTGCGACCTCGATGCCGTCAGGCTCCGGCATCTGCAGGTCCAGCAGTGCGACGTCGGGGCGCAGCCGCCGCGCCGCGGCGAGCGCCTCATCGCCCGAGTCGGCGCGTCCGACGACCTCGAAGCCGTCCTCGAGGTCGAGCAGCCCGGCGATCGCGTCGCGGATGAGGATCTCGTCGTCGGCGACCAGGATCCGGATCATGCGTCCTTCTTTCTTTCGGAGAGCGGGACGGTGGCGTCCAACAGGAACCAGTCTCCGTCGCGCCGTGTCTCAAGGCTGCCGCCGAGCTTGTCGACGCGCTGCGCCATGGCGCGCAGCCCAGTACCGCCGCTCGGATCCGCGACGGATGGCTGCGTCATCCCTGCCCCGTCGTTGGCAAGTGTGAGCAGCACTTCGCCATCGTCGACCGACGTCGCGATGGTCATCTGGGTCGCCGCGGAGTGGCGCAGTACGTTGGTGACTCCTTCGCGCACGACCCAGGCGAGGGCCTCGGCCGCGCCGGACGGCACCGGGTCGCCCGCGATGGTGCAGCGGATGCCGGCGGACCCGAGCAGGGATCGCGCGCCAGCAAGCTCCCCGTCCCACGTGGTCCGCAGTTCGCCGCGCACGACCCTGCGGACCTCAGCCCCAGCCTCCGCGGCCAGACTACGCACCTGGGCCAGCTCGTCGGCGGCGCGCTCGTCACGACCGCGGCGAACCAGCTCCGATGCGAGCTCCGTCTTCACGGCGATCGCCGCGAGAGTGCGGCCGAACACGTCATGCAGGTCATGCGAGATCCGCAATCGCTCGTTCGCCAGGTCGAGCTCGGCGCGGTCCTGGTGCGCGCGCTGCAGCTCGCCCAGCACGCGGAGCATCCACACGCTCGACCAGCACGCCCATAGCGCCAAGCTGACGATCAGCGCGCTCACGATGAGCAGCGCGACGTCGACGAACGCGGCAAGCGGCACGGCCAGCACAATGATCGCGGCGTTCAGCAGCAACGTGCGACGGCTGTCCAGCGCCGGCACCAAGCTCGCGCCGACCGAGCCGATCGCAGAGGCCACCGTCACCGCCATCACCGGGACGGGAATGGTGAGCGCGACGGTGACGAACCCGATGAGGAGCGCTGCCCACGCGATCACACCGGTGACGGGCAGACGGCGCGCGCGGCTGGCGAACACATCGAAACTCCACCGGCTGACGAACACGTTGGCGACGATGAGAGCGACGGCGAGAAGCATCGCGGTAACGAACGTGACAGCATGTCCGCCGGCGAGCGGATCGGAGCCGGCGATGACGCCGACCATCGTGACGATCGGAGTGACGATCACGGAATACGTGGACCAGCGCACGAAGGCTTCGAACCTCCGTGCGCTGACCACGGGCCAATCGCTCATGACCCCCATTCTGCCCGCGCCTCCTAGCTAGGACGCGAACCCGGACGGCTCGAGCGCGGGGGTGCGCGCCGGGCCTGTCTTGCGGGTACGAATCCAGATCACCGCGCTGAAGATCGCCACCAACGCGATCGGCAGCAGGAAGATGGCCGAGCCGACGCCCGCCGAGCGGTCGCCGCCGGCGACCGGGTCGGTGTGCAGCGTCAGGAGCAGCAGGAATGCGAGCACATTGTTCGCGGCATGCATGACGACCGAGGTTTCCAGGCCCCCGGTGCGCCAGGTGATGAGGGCCCAGCCAACGGCGAGCGCAAGGTAGTAGGCGTTCAGCCACATGTCGCTGGAGAGGTGGATCGCGGCGAACACGATTGCCGAGACGGTGATGCCCAGCACGAGCGAGGTGCGCGGTCCGCGGCCCCAGCTCCCGGCGACGCGGAATACCAGGCCCCGCAGGCCGTACTCCTCGCCGGCCGCCTGGTACGGCGTGACGACGACGGTGATCACGAATAGCAGGATCAGGTCGGAGACGGCCCAGTCGGCCAGCTGGTAGGGCGCGACGGCCGTGAAGATCGCCATGTACACAGCCCAGACGGGCAACACGATCATCACGGCGCGACCGATGATCGCGGGGCGCAGCGTCGAGGCGACGGAGCTCAGCGAGGAGCCCTTCACGCCGTACAGCCAGCGCTGGATGAGCATGCTCCACGGGATGAGGATCGCAATCGAGAGGGCGTTACCCAGTTGCATGATCGGAGTGAACTCAGTACCGCCGGCGATGACGTTGTGCCTGCCCAACACGTGCAGGTCGATCTGGCCGCCGACGTAGCCGATGATGCCGCCGAAGCCGAACAGGCCGACGAGCAGCAGCACGATCGCCAGGATGCCGCGGCCGACGCGCCGCTTGTCGCTCCGCAGCACGCGGTGGTACTCAACGCCCGGTGGGACGGGACGAGGGCCACGGCGCCGCGGCCGCGTTGCGGAGCCGGCGCTTTGCGAGACCGACGCGTCGGGCCTGGTGAAAGTCTGGTTCTGACTCATGACATCAGCGTCTTGGAATGGGGCCGCGCGGGGCAGTGCCACGGATAACCAGCTCCCGTGCGGTTCGCACCGTACGGGCATGACATTCGTCATATGCCGAGTGCCGGCCGGTCGACGACACCCCTTCGTCGCGCGGAGGAACACGCAGCAGCAGCCTGCGCTGCAGCATTGCGGGGTCGGTGATGGTGCGTGAGGCCACCGAGGTGGTGGAGGACGGGCCGGGCTCAGGACAGCTGGGCGTCGAAGCGGCGCCGGGCGGTTTCTATGTGGTCGAGGTAGGTGCGGGGCCAGCCGCACATCCCGTTGACGATGGCGCGCGAGGCTTGACCAGTCTCGGTGAGGCGGTAGTCGACGCGGGGTGGGACCTGGGGATGGACCGTGCGGTCCACCAGGCCGTCGCGCTCCAGGTGGCGCAGGGTCTGGGTGAGCATCTTGTGGCTGACGCCCTCGATCCGGGCGTGGAGTTCGGTGAAGCGCAGGGTCCTCTCCGAGGACGTTGATGGGCTCTCGGGCGTCTTGTCGGAGTGGCGATGCTGCGCCAGTCCTTCAGCCGGTTGATCAGTCACTCGACGGTGTTGCGGTCACGGTAAAGATGGCGTCGTAAGTGACGGGACGGCCGCTTCGGCTGCCCTTCTTCTTGCTGTTGGCGGCCTGGTTCTTCTTTTCCGGGATGGCCGCCTTGGTGTGACGTTTGCGCAGGTAGGCGCGGTTGGCGCGGGACGATTAGGCCTCATCGTACGGAGCAGGCCCGGGGCGCCAGCCTTGCCCTCAGGATGCGATCCGCGCCCGCTCCGCGCCCCGCTTCCTCGCCGGGCCGGCCAAGCCGATCTCGTCGAACCGGTGGATCACATGCCGGACGGTCTCCTCAACCCGATCACCCGTAAACGGCACCCGGGAGATCAGTACCAGCTCCGGACGATCCGGCGGAGCAACACGGTCGTCCGCAGCTTCTACGAGTTCCGGATCAAGACCGGCACGGCCCGCTGGGCAACCCGGTCCCGCTCGACCGCAGGGACAGCCGCCCGCACGCTCACCACAATCCACTGGATCCCTTCCGACCCGGGGACCGGATCCAGTACAACCCCAAGATTTCCAAGGCCAGACCGCGAGAGATCTCCGACGAATAGTGGAACGACCTCTCAGAAGAGCATGTCGCGGAGCTGACGGCGTGAGGAGATGCCCAGTTTGCGGTACGTGTTGCGTAGGTGGGTGTCCACCGTGCGCGGGCTGAGGAACAGCATCGCAGCCACCTCCTTGGACGCCGCTCCGGCGGCTACCTTCTCGGCGATGACGCGTTCCTGTGCGGAGAGCCGTGCGAGCGGGTGCTCGCCGCTCGGGCGTGGCGGGTGCTCGCCGACGGCCCGCAGTTCCCGGGCGGCGCGCTCGGCGAATCCGCGGGCACCCATGTCTGTCAGCATCTCGTGCGCCGCCCGCAACTCGACACGGGCCTCGGCGCGGCGGCGTTCCCGGCGCAGCCACTCCCCATACGTCAGCCGGGCACGGGCGTGCAGCGTCCGTACCCGGGTCCGGGCGAAGTGGTCGATCGCCTCCCGGTACAGCGCGTCAGGGTCTCCCCGACCAAGGAGCGCCCGCGCCTGCGCGTATTCGGCGAGCGCCCACGGGACGGGGTTGGCGCGGGCCAGCGCATCAAGATGGTCCATGGCTACGTCGGCGTCCTTGCCGCGGCCCAAGCGCGCCGCAGCCTCGACGAGTTCGGAGTAGATCGCCCAGATCGAGTAGGAGCCGGCCCGGTGCCTGCGCTGGGAGGCGAGTGCGGCGTCCAGCGCTGCCTCGTAGTTGCCGAGCCCGTTGTGCAGCACAGCCAGGGCGTAGTGCTCGCCCACGGTCTCGCGCGGTCGTCCGTCGCGTCCTATCAGTTCCCGCACTTCACGGTACCGGTCGAGGTCGCCGCGGAAAGCGATGCAGACGAGTTCGGCCCCCAGGAGCGGGGCCGTGCCCGCCGCCTCATCGAGGTCCCGGGCCTCGTCGAGATGCGCCGTGGCGTCGTCGAACCGTCCGACCGAGATCCTGGAGACCGCCTGGTAGCGCAGGGCCTGCGGCAGCGTGGCGAGAGCACCTTGCTCCCGGGCCACCGCCACTTGGCGATCGGCTATCTCCTCCATCAGTTCGTCGTCGCGCAAGTCGATCGCGAGTTGGCACACGAGATTCATTCGCCAGGGTCCCGCCGACGAAGCGCGGCACGCCGCCGCCGCTTCGCGCATCGCGGGCACCGCGCGCTCGACCGGCAGCATGATCTGGTCCAGGAGAGCGTCGAGCAGTAGATCGATCGGCCGGGCAGGCTCTCGCTGCGGTGCCCGTTCGCGGATCCGAGCGCCGAGCCGCTGGAGCAGACTGGGCTGGTTATCGTTGTACATGAACGACGCGAACGCCTCCAGGTACGTCTCCCGGGCCTGGTCGGGGGCCAGTTCGGCGGCGGTTTCCACGAGCCGGGCGGTGGCCTGCGGGCTGTGGCCCAGCTGGAAGTCCACTCGTGCACGCAGTAGGTGCGCCTCTGCGTGGCCGCGGTCGTCCATCGGGAGAAGCTCGGTTTGGGCGACGAGCGCGCGCGCAGCGGTGGGGGCGCCGGCCCGCAGCCGCAGCTGTGCCGCTGCGAGGAGCCGACCGGCCCGTCGGCCGGCGGCGGGCGTCAGCTGCGCCGCCCGCTCCATGAATGCCGCCGCCGCGGCGAACCCGCCGCGCAAGCAGGCACCCTTTGCGCACCGTTCTAGCTCTGCGGCCACGTCCTCGTTGGCCTCCACCACCGCATGCGCCCGGTGCCACGCCTTTCGGTCGACGTCCGTCTCGGGATCGGTCGTCGCGGCGAGGGCAGCGTGCACACGTCGACGCGTCTCCGGGGTGGCCGACGCGTACGCCGCGGAGCGTACAAGCGGATGGCGGAAGCGCAGCCGGGGACCAAGGGTCAGCAACCCAGCGTCCTCCACCGCGCCGAGCTCCGCGGTATCCAGCTCAAGGACTTTCGCGGCGCGTCGCAGCAGGCCGAGATCACCGAGCGGCTCCGCCGCCGCAAGCACCACGAGCGGCCGGGCGGCGGCAGGCAACCGCTCGAAGCGGTGGACGAATTGTTCCTCCAGCGCCTCCACAACACTTGCCCGAGAGCGCCGTGGACTGGGTACCCCGAAGGGTCCCGTGTCGTGCACGAACTCCAGCAGCGCCAGCGGGTTGCCGCGAGCCTCGGCCAGAATCCGGTCGAACACCTCAGTATCCAGTCCGGCCGGCGCCGCCGTCCCAAGAACGGTCCGAGCGTCATCCTCACCCAGACCTGTGAGAGCCAACCGCGGAAGATCCGCAAGACCGGGCACCACACTGACGTCACGCGCGGCGAACACCACCGCGATCCGCTCGGCTGACACTCGCCGGGCCACGAAGACCAGCGCTCGCCGTGAGGCGTCGTCGACCCACTGGGCGTCGTCCACCATGCAGCACACCGGACGCTTCTGGGAGAGCTCTTTCAACAAACCCAGAACGGCGAGACCAACCGTCAGGGGGTCAGGCGACGTTTGCTCCCTGAGGCCGAACACCGCCTCCAGCGCCTCCCGCTGAACTGGAGGAAGTGCCTGCCGATGATCGAGAACCGGCGCGCACAACTGGTGCAGGGCCGCGTAGAGCAGGTCCTGCTCGAACTCCGCCCCTGCGGCACGCAGCACCGTATGCCCTTCCAGCGCACCGACCGCGGTGTCGAGTAGCGCCGACTTGCCGATGCCTGCCTCACCGGCCACCACGAGCGCGCCACCGCCCCCGGCCGCCGCCGAAGCCACCAGCCTGTCGATCTCCCGTCGCTCCGCCTGTCGAGCAACGAACCGCATCAGAACCTGCCTTCGCCTTCCCAGGGTGAGGTCTTCTCACATGTTGGTGTCGGTAGCGCACCGTTGCCGCCAGGCGGCAGCCGAGTTTAATGGTATTTATTGATGTTTGCATTGAGTTGTCAGGAATCACATCGTTTGGCCCCTGCGGTAATTCGTGGGCATGAGGTACGCGCAGGGCGCTGGTATCACTCCGCAGGGCCAGGCCGCGGTAGAGCGGGTGCGTATGCGACGTGCCCGGTCGGACGACTGATGGTGCGGATCTGTTATGTGAGGCTCAGGACATAGTTGACGTGATGTTCACGCAGACCGGGTTCGTTCCCCCAGGCCAAGCGGTGGGTCGTGGAATGCGCCCATGGGATCTTAATGTTGCACCGGAGGCTGGTGCGCGACTACGAGCATCTGCCCCGCAGTTCGGAGTCGTGGGTGTGCTGGGCGATGACCGCGGTGATACTGCGCCGGTTGACCTCGGTGACCGTGCCTGCCTGGCGCACCGCATGACCGCGGAGAGTTGACGCTCGGTGCGGTGCTGGCAAGGCTGGAGGAGCGGGAACGCGAGATCACCGCGTAGGCCGAGACCACGCGGGAACAGATCACGTGGCTGACCACACAGCTCGACGAACTCGTCCGGGCTGCCGAAGAAACCTGATCACCCGCAAGACACTGCTGGAGCTGCCCGACCCGAAACTGCCGGACCATCCGGCCTACCAGCAGATCATGGCGGTGTTCACCGCGGCCGACCATCCGCTGCGTGCGCGGTAGGTGTGCGAGGCGTTCTCGCCCAACAACATCAACAACGTCCGCCTCAAGCTCAAGCGGCTGGCCGGTCACGGGATCCTGACCGAGACCGAGCCAGGCTTGTTCACTCAGCCTCGACCGTAGTCGACCGACGTCGCGACGACCTGCCCACTTGTCCCGCACGAAACGAAGAATCGAGCATCAGATCTCATACCGCCCTCTCACATGGCGCGCAGGCCCCGTCAGCCACTCGAAGCTGTCGTCGATGTCGGCGCTCGACTGGAAGCCGTTGTCCGCCTGCAGCGTGGCGAAGCCGTGGCAGAGGCTGCGGAGCGTGCGCAGGGCGTGGTCCACGTCGGACTCTGCGGGTGATCAGCAAGGGCTCCTGCGCTGCGGCGATGGTGGCGGCACCGCCGGAGATCGAGTGTCCGACGAGCACGGCCGGGCCGCCCAGGTGGCGGATCACGGCAAGCAGGTCGCCCGCGATGGCGGTGCGGCTCCAGTCCGGCCAGCCGACGCTGGACTCGCCGCAGCCGCGCAGATCGACCGCGGCAACCCGGTGACCCGCCGCCACCAGCTGCGGGATCACAGCACGGTACGCGGCACGGCTGTCGCCCATGCCGTGCGCGAGAACGATCAGCGGGCCGGACCCCGCCACCTCGTAAGCGATCGTGCCGCCGTCGACGGCAAGGTACTCGGTCATGACATCCCCCAGAGTTGGTTAATATTATTAGCTAGTAGCTAATCTCATTAGCTAAATCGCGTCAACAGCGACCGGGCGACGGCAGGTGATCGCGATTGGCGAAGCCTGGGGTCACCGTCATCATTGCCGCCGCAGCCGCGTCGCCTTCGATGCTGGAAGCTGCCATCCTCGCCTCGGTGGCGGCCTTCGTCGTGGGTGACCGGGCGCGGGGTTGACACCCTCCAGATGCGAGTGGTTAATTACTTTCATGGAAGCAAGGGCACGACAGCGTTCCACCGCCGAGGAGCGCCGGGCGACGGTCATGCGTACGGCGATCAAGGCGTTCGCCGAGCGCGGGTACTACGGGACCTCGACGATGGACGTGGCCAAGGCCGCCGGTATTTCGCAGGGTTACCTGTACCGGCTGTTCAAGGACAAAGAGACACTGTTCGCAGCCCTGGTCGACTACTGCTCGGGCCGCCTGCGGGATGCTGCCGCGTCGGCGGCAGCATCGGTGCACAGCACCGATCCGGAAGCGGTCCTGAAGGCGATGACGGCCTCGTACGACGACGTCATCGCCGACCGGGACGTCCTCATGATTCTCATGCACGCCCAATGCAGCGCGAGTGAGCCGGTCATCGGTGAGGCGGTGCGCACCTGCTACGCCAAGCAGGTCGAGTACGTCCGCGCCGTCTCCGGCGCCTCGGATGAGCAGATCCGCCGCCACTTCGCCAACGGCCTGCTCAGCAATGCCGTGGTGGCGATCGACGCCGCCTCCGTCGACGCCCCCTGGGCACGCACGCTACGCGCCTAGGTAGGGCGTCAAACCGGGCCGCTCCGGGCGGCCCGTTACTTTGATCCATCATGTAAGCGGTCAACCGCTTATTAATGAAAGGCTGTCTTCTCATGTCGTCCCCCTCCTCGCGACGCGGGACCGGGCTGTTGCTGGCGCTGCTGGCGTTCGCCCAGTTCATCAGCGCCATCGACTACAACATCGTCTACGTCGCCCTACCGGAGATCGGCCGCGAAGTCGGCTTCGACACGCACAGCCTGCAGTGGGTCGTCAGCGGCTACGCCGTAGCCTTCGGCGGCTTCCTGCTGCTGGGCGGCCGGGCCGCCGACATCCTCGGCCAGCGCCGCATCTTCTCCACTGCCCTGACCCTCTACGGCCTGTCCTCTCTGGCCGGCGGACTCGCCACCGACCCCCAACTGCTCGTGGCCGCCCGCGCCGTCCAGGGCCTCGGCGGCGCCCTCCTGCTGCCCGCCACCCTTTCCCTGATCGCCACCACCTTCACCGAAGGCGCCGCACGCAACCGGGCCCTTGCGATCTGGGGCGGCGCTGGGGCCGTCGGCCTGGCACTCGGCTCCCTGCTGGGCGGCATCCTGACCAATTACTTCGGCTGGGAAGCCGTCTTCTACGTCAACGTCCCCCTCGCCCTAGGCGCCGCCGCCGCGGCCTTCGCCATCGTCCCCAAGGATCCGCCGCGTGAGCGGGGCCGCAGCTTCGACCTGGCCGGTTCTCTGACTGCAACGGTCGGCTTCACCGCCCTCGTCTTCGCCGTCGTACAGGGCCCCGAGGCCGGCTGGACCTCCGCCGAGACCATTGGCGCGCTGCTGGCCGGCGTGCTGTTCATCGGGCTGTTCCTGCTCATCGAAGCCCGCACCGCCCACCCACTGATGCCGCTGCGCCTGTTCCGCAACCGCAGCCTGGTCGCCGCGATGGGCATCACCTTCGTCTTCATGGGCACCTTCGGCGCCCAGTACTACTTCTTCACCGTCTACCTGCAGAACGTCCGCGGCTACGGCGCCCTGGCCACCGGCCTGGCGTTTCTGCCCTCGGCGCTGGTGGGCATGGTCGGCACGAAGCTCAGCGAGAAGCTGCTCGGCAAGGTCGGCATCCGCGCCACCATCATCACCGGCCTGCTCCTGGGAGCCGTCGGCATGACAGTCCTGGCCCTGGCGATGTCCCCCGGCGGCAGTTACCCGGTCCTGCTGCCCGGCGTCGTCCTGCTCAGCCTCGGCCAGGGCATCGCCTGGACCGCCATGTTTGTCGCGGCTGGAACCGGAGTCGATGTCCACCATCAGGGCATCGCCTCGGCCATGGCCTCCACCACCCAGCAGATCGGCTCCGCCGTCGGCCTGGCGATCCTGGTCGCCATCGCCAACTCCGGCCTCCACACCACGACCGGCCCCGACCTCGTCCCCGGCCTGCGCACTGCAGGCTTCACCGCGGCCGCCCTCACCCTCCTCGGCGTCGGCATCGCCCTCACCCTGCGCCGACCTGCCCCCACCCTGTCGCCACCCGTTGCGGGCTACGCGCAGCAAGAGGCGGAATCTGGCATCTCTACCTGAGTCACGACATCGCCCATTGCGAGGGTGATGGGCGAGGGGCGGTGACCGTGGAGCGCGCCTACGGGATCTTGATGCTGCACCGCAGGCTGGTGCCGACTACGAGCACCTGCCGGCGCAGTTCGGAGTCGTGGGTCTACTGAGCGATGGCCGTGGTGATAGTGCGCTGGCTGACCGGGGCCACCGCTGCGGCCTGGCGCAGCGCATGAGCGGCGGGGAGCTGACCCTCGGGACGGTACTGGCGCAGCTGGAGGGGAAGATCGCCGCGCAGCGGGTGACGAGGGAGCAGATCGCGCAGCTCACCTAGGGCGATGCAGCATGCCCGTGACCGGATCCGTGAACTGACGAACCGGCGCAGGCTGTTGCTGCCGTTCAAGGTGATCGTGGAGGACGTGAATGCGTTCCTTCGCGGGTGGGGCGCGTATTTCCGCTTCGGGAACTCGGCCCACCGCTTCGACCAGATCGGCTCCTACGCGCGGATGCGGATCGGCGCGTTCCTCGCCAAGAAGCATCGGCGCAGCCGAAGATTCGACTGGTCGGTGGTGGCGTTCGCCTCCGCCGACTCGCTGGGGGCCAGTTGCTCTGCACGGGACCGTCGTCGCCCCCAGGCCCTTCCGGGACTGGCGGGGCAGGCCGAATGCCGGTGGTGAACGGCGTCGGTGAGCCGTGTGCGGGAGAACCGCATGCACGGTCCGATGCGGCGGGGGCTGGAAACGGAGCGGACGTACTCCGCCACCGCGCCAGCCCCCGACCCTACACGAGGGTCCGTCAGGTTGCTGACGGACCCTTTGTGGTGGGTGTTGGTGGGGATTTTCGGGGTCTGGGCAGGTTGAGCGCCCGGCTGTCGGGTCGGGTAGGCGCCGGGTTCCACAGCTCCGGTGAGCTGGTGCTGCTCGCGGGGATGGGAACGTGCTGGTCAGCCGGGGTTCGGGAGGGCGTGAAGCCCCTAGGGTGAGCCAGGATTTCGACCGGGCGATCTCGTGCTCGTCTAGTAAGGTCTGGAAGGCGATCGGTGGCCGTGGTGAGGGGATTTCCTCCGGCAGTGACAGGACGCTGAGGCGCTCGATGTCACGGCAATCGCCGTGAGCACGTGTTGCAGATGAGCTTTCGGGTGTCCTCAGTAGCGGCAGTGGCGCATGCCGTAATCGTGACCTAAGCGCTGTCCCGTAAATGATCTACGACGTGCTGGTTGACCTGCCCGTTTCCTTCGTCAGCCGACGAGGGTGAGGTTGTGGAGACGGGCGATGCCGAGCATGGCGTGATGGACGCCGTCGCCTTTCAGGCGGCAGTTGCGGAGGATCTTCCAGGTCTTCATGCGGGCGAAGGCGTGCTCGACGCGGGCACGGACCTTGCGGTGCGAGGCGTTGTGTTCCTCTTTCCAGGCCGGGAGTTCGCCCTGGCCGCGTTCGCGGCGGTGGGGTATGACCAGGCCGGTGCCGCGGTAGCCGCCGTCCGCGATCACCGTGGTCTTACCGACGGCGTCCTTCGCCCCGGACAGTTCCCACGCCTTGCAGTCGTTGCGGTTGCCGGGTAGTGGCCGGCCGACGGCGACGACGAGCCGGGTGTCGGCTTCGATGACGACCTGGTGGTTGGTGGAGTACCGATAGTTCTTCGACTTCTCGGCAATGGTGTGGTCGCGGGTGGGCACCAGGGTGCCGTCCACGATCAGCACGGTGTCCTTGCGGAACCGTCTGCGGGGCTGGAGCGCGAGCGACGGGCCGAGGTGGTCGACGATCCGGTCGGCCGCGGACTTCGACACCCCGAACAACGGAGCCAGTTGGCGCAGGGTGAGGTTCGTGCGCCAGTACGCGGCGACCAGCAGGACCCGGTCCTCCAGTGGCAGGCTCCAGGGCTGGCCCTTGCGGACCGGGTCGGCGCCCTCGCGCCGCAGCGCGGTGACCAACTTGCCGAACTGCCGTGGGCTCAGTCCGGTGAACGGGGCTATCCAGGACGACTCCGACGCCGTGATCACACCAGCCACGGCAAGATCATCTCACCCCTGACCAGCAGTTACGGGACAACCCTTAACGCTTGTAAATTCACATGTGGAAGGAACGCACAAGCGGCGCTCACGCAGCCCCAGGCCATGCAGAACGCCTGTTGGGATCGGACGTGGGGCGACAAATTCGAGGTGTCCGAGCTCACTGAACCGAAGCCCGAGGGGTCGGCACCGAGTACTCACTGTGGACCCGGAACGTCGAGGAGGAGATCCTTTCCACGGTCCGGAAGCTGGGCATCGGTCTCACCCCAGGGAGCAAGCCCATGCATGACGACCGCACCCGGTCGAAGCCCGCCTCAAAACGTCCTCGACGAGTGCATCCGCCCCGCCGTGTACTCCGAGTCCGCCACCGCTTCAGGTGGCGGTGTGGCACGCGCCCGGAGGGCCCGTTCCGGTCGCCGAGGGACTGGCGGCCCCGGTCGAACCGATCGCGGTGGGCATCCGCCGGCGCGCCCCGTGAGGAACCAGCCGGTTCCGGTTTGGGTGTCCGGGGTCTTGGGGTCCCTTCATGTGATGGGCGTGCTCATGTGGTGGGGTTTGAGGTGGAGCGTTCTTCGGCGACTGTGCGGGCCGCGTGTATGAATCCTTTTCGGCTGGCCGCGAGGCTGCGCGGGTGCCAGGCAAGGACCAGCATGGTGCCGGGGTCGTCGGCCATGGGGACGGCGACGACGTCGGGGCCGAGCCTGTGCTTGATGCTTTCGCCGACGACCACGATGAGCTTGCCGAGCGCCACGAGGTCGACAATCTCGTGGAGGGCGGTGGGGGCTGGGCATGGTTGATAGGCGGGGTCCTGCTGCAGGTCACTGCGGCTCACCTCGGGGTATGCGGCGTAGCGGTGTCCGGAGGGGACCAATGCGACCGAACGCTCGGGGATCAGCTCTTCGGTGTGTACCTCGCTGAGGTCGTCGGTGCCGCACAGCAGTCCGACGTCGGCCGTGCCGTCACGCAGTGCACCTGCCTGGTTGTCGGTGAAGACGATGTGGGTGGGCAGGGCGTCGTCTTGATGTTCGTAGGCCTGCAGTATCTCGGCGAGCAGGCCGGCGGATGTTCCCGGCCGTGCGGCCACGATGAGACGGTCTCCGCGGGCCGCCTGGCGGGCGCGGCGCGGGGCTGCCGCGATCGCTTCCAAAATGGCATGTGCGTCTGCCAGAAAGGACTCGCCAGCTGGAGTCAGCTCCACGCGCCTGCTGGTCCGGTGAAGCAGTGGTGTCCCGACGCGGCGTTCGAGGCGGGCGATTGCCCGGGAGAGGGGCGGCTGGCTGATGCCCAACCGCTCGGCCGCTTTCGCGAAGTGCAGTTCTTCCGCGACGGTGACGAAGTAGTACAGTTCGCGGGTTTCCAACCGATCCATACCTTCAGGGTAACGATCCTGTTCGAAACAGTCATGGCTCCTTGGCCTCTTGAGTGGTCAACTGGAACTCGCCGGTCACCGGGGTGAGGCACTCCGGCGTCGTCGGTGGACGACGGCCTGGACGCCTCCCGGATCGAGCACGCACAAGACGCATTTCCGCATATGGAGAAGGCATGACTAAGATTCCTACGGCGGCTGGGATTATCGACTCCTCTCAGCTCGGGAAGACCCTCGTCCATGAGCACGTGTTTGCCATCGGCGAGGAGTACCGGCTCAACTACGACACGACGTGGGATGAGGAGGAAAAGGTCGCCCAGGCGGTGTCTGACCTCAACGGGCTGAAAGCTTTGGGAATCGACACGATCATGGACCCGACCGTTCTCGGGCTCGGCCGTTATATCCCGCGCATTCAGAGGGTGGCGGAGCAGACGGATCTCAATATCATCGTCGCTACTGGGCTGTACACCTTCAATGACCTTCCCCCGCAGTTCAGCTATCGCGGGCCCGGGGAGATCGTGGACATGGCCGAACCGCTGACCGAGTTGTTCATCAAGGACATCACGCAGGGCATCGGCGGTACTGGAGTGCGCGCTGCCTTCCTCAAGTGCGCTATTGACGCTCCGGGGATGACTCACGGAGTGGAACGGACCATGCGCGCGGTGGCGCAGGCCAGTGTCGAAACAGGCGCACCGATCACCGTCCATACGCACGCGGCGTCCAAGTCGGGGCTGGTGGCACAGCGCCTCTTCATCGAGGAAGGCGTGGATCCCGCCAAGATCGTGATCGGGCACTCCGGAGACTCGACCGATCTCGGATACCTCACCGAGCTGGCCGACAACGGCTCGCTGCTGGGGATGGACCGGTTCGGCGTCGATGCATTCCTGCCGTTCGAGCAGCGCGTATCGACCGTCGTGGAACTTGTTCGCCGGGGCTATGCCGAGAGCATCGTCGTCTCGCACGACGCCTCCTGCTACATCGACTTCTTCGAGTCCGGTGACTTCGGAGACAAGTGGAACTATCGGCACATCAGTGAGGATGTTCTGCCTGCACTGCGCGTGGCGGGCGTTTCCGAGAACGCCATAGACACGATTCTCGTCAAGAACCCGATCCGTTATTTCGAGTAACCATGACCAGGAACACGATGCGAGCCATCACCCAGGACACCCTCGGGGAGCCGGACGTCCTCCGGGAGGTCGAACTCGAACGTCCGGAACCCGGCGTCGGTCAGATTCTCGTGGCCGTCCATGCTGCCGGGGTCAACCCCACCGATTGGAAGCACCGCAGATACGGCATCTTCCTCGGAAAGCCCCCGTTCACGCTCGGCTGGGACGTGTCCGGCGTCGTCGAGGCGGTCGGCCTCGGCGTCTCGCTCTTCGAACCGGGTGACGAGGTGTTCGGCATGCTGCCCTACCCGTACGGAGGCGGTTCGCATGCCGAGTACGTCACCGGTCCCGCACGCGCCTTCGTGCCCAAGCCCGCAGCACTGAACCACATCGAGGCGGGCGCGCTTCCGCTGGTGGCGCTTACCGCCTGGCAGACTCTCGTCGACACTGCCCGGGTGCAGCCGGGGCAACGGGTCCTGGTGCACGCGGCGGCCGGCGGCGTAGGACATGTCGCCGTACAGATCGCTAAGGCCCGCGGTGCGTACGTCATCGGCACGGCTTCCGCTGCTAAGCATGCTTCTGTGCGGGGGCTGGGGGCGGATGAGGTTATCGACTACCGCACCGCCGACTTCGTGAGGGAGGCCCGCGATATCGACGTGGTCCTCGACCCACTCGGCGGTAACGACCGGCTGCGTTCACTGGAGACACTCAGGCCAGGTGGCGTCCTCGTATCGATTCTTCCCCGTGATTTCGGTGAAGTAGTCGAACATGCCGCTGCGTTGGGGGTGCGGGCCAAGGCTGTACTGGCCGAGCACGACCGGGCGGGCATGGCCGCGATCGCCGCGCTCGTCGAGTCCGGGCAGCTGCGCGTGCACGTGTCCGGCACGTACCCGCTCGCCGAGGCCGCGAGGGCCCACACGCAGGGCGAGACGGGCCGCGTCACGGGAAAGCTGGTGCTCACCGTCCGCTCGTAGATAGGAGCGGACGGGCCCCGTTTCCGGACTCCCGCCGACGTCCGAGACATTCGCATTGCGACGACCGGACTGGGAAACTGGTCAACAACGGACAACCCCGCGCTGGCTGATCCCCAGCACAAACCGAGCCGGGTCGAACCGCGGGTCGCAGCGGACCCGGTGACAGACCTCGTCGCTGGTTCGCATCACGCCTCCTCTCCCGCCGTCACACCTCCTCCAGGGTGCCGCCCCACCCTGTCCTCGACGGTTATCCCTCATGCACCGCGACCCGTCCGGTGCGGTGCGTGAGGGAGTTGGCGTATGTCGAGGCACGTCGTCTCGGCGGGACCGGCGATCGGTGAGGCCAACCTTGCGCTTTCATGAAGCGGGATGACCGGCAGGTGATCAACTCGGCGAGAAATGTCTCTGCCCGGCGAGGACGAGGATTATCGAGGTCCCTGTTCCGGCGTCAGCCGGGGGCACTTCGCAGGTGAGCAGGCGTCTCGGTTCCTACCCGCGCCTGCAGGTGCCGGGCGGCCACAACGGGTGGTCTCGCAGGCCGGGACGTTACGGGTGATGGCCCGCCGGGCAGGACCGGCGGACCTCGCCTTTACGGTCGCGCTGGGCGGCGCGCCCTGGTCGGACTCCGCCGTCCTGCGGGCTGAAGCCCGGCGTGTTCGAGCCAGTCGCCTCGGATCCGGCCGTGTCCCGCCGGCACGGGAACGTGCGCGCAACCGACGCTTACGGTTCGAAGCGGCCCGCCACTGTAGTGGTGTTGCGCGTGGAGCTTATACGGTTCGAGTTCAATGAAGAGAAGGAAGCGCGCGAGGCATTCCAGCACGCACTCCTGCACGTTGTCCGGGAACGCGCGAATGGTGGCCGTGTCCTCCTGAATCGACGTACGTCCTCTTCTTCCCCAGGTCCTGCTCGGTCTCGCCCTGGCCGTCGCGCTGGGCGGGGACTACCTGTCTGATGTGGCGATGATGCTGGCCGAACCGGGCGTGTGCGCGCCGGTGGCCTCCGATCCGACCGTCTCCCGCCTGGCCGCACCTTGCCACGGTCGGCCCCGCGAGCACTGGCGGCAGTGCGGCAGGCTCGGGGTCGAAACATTGGCCGGCGATGCGACGCCGAATGCGGGAGGGGAGGTGGTCGTCGGCATCGACGGCGTGCTGGTCCTGGCGCACTCCGAGAAGCAGGACGCCGCCGCGACCTGGAAGAAGACCTTCGGCCACCACCCGCTGTTCGCGTCCGTCGACCACGGACGCGAAGGCTCGGGCGAGCCGGTGGCGGGTCTGCTTCGGCCGGGCAACGCGGGCAGCAACACCGCCGGCGACCACATCGCCGTCGCCCGGCAGGCGCTATCCCAGCTGCCGAAGAAGCACCGGAGCGGGTGGCGGACGCTGACCCGCCGTCGTTTCCGACGCTGAATATCGGCCTGTCGCAAGACCAGACCAGCCGGATGGATGGGCCAACGGTTGTTGATGGGCAGCCGCCTATCGCGATGGCCGCAGCGGAAGGTGACGGAGGATACAGAGCGCTTCATGTCGCTTCAGGGCAGCCTCGGGAGCACAGGGCCTGCCCGGCCAGCGCCGGGGAAGCTGCGTACGGCCTCGTTCGTTGCGCTGGCCGGTCAGCGGTCACCATGCACGCCCAGGTGTGTGATGCCGAAGCTGTGGTCGTACTTGAGGCCGTACTTCATGAGGCGGTCGAGACCGAGGTGGAACAGGCCGACGGCCCCGGCGACGGTGAGCGCGCTGGTGTGCCATCCGGCTCCTGCGACGAGCAGTGCCAGCGGCAGCGGCGCGGTGTGCGCGAGGTTGTAGGTCCAGGCGCCTACCCGCGGGCCGACGATGTACGCGAGCCAGGACAGGTCGGGGACGAAGAACAGAGCCGGGATCAGCCACCAGGGCTGCCCGGTGGTGGCAAAGACAACGAGAGCGGCTCCAGCGACGGCCAGACCTTCGATTCGCAGCCAGCTCAGTGGTCGGCCGGTGACCACGCCTGGCGTTCCGACGGTCGCCTCGGGCTGTGTCAGGGCTGAGATCTTCGCGTCAGCGGGTGGTTTCGGGGTGTTCGCGGGTGGGTGGGCGGCGGTCATGCCGGTCCTCCGGGGATGTGGAGTCATCGGGGTCGGCTTGCAGGCCGGTGATCAGGGTGTCGACGAGGAGGTGGTAGCTGCGGGTGACCTCGCAGGGCAGTCCGAAGCCGCCGGCGGCCTCGAGGACGGCGAAGCCG
>NZ_JBSFJL010000042.1:0-68558 GCF_053598035.1 Streptomyces sp. NPDC001204
CGGGAGAGCGTGGTCATGTGGTGGTCCGGAATGCGCGGTGTCGCCTCGGTGGCGCTCGCCCTGGCCATTCCGCTGAAGACGGACAGCGGCGCGCCCTTCCCCGACCGGGACGAGATCGTGTTCATCGCCTTCGGGGTGATCATGGCGACGCTCGTGCTCCAGGGGCTCACGCTGCCGTGGCTGGTCAAACGGCTGGGGGTGCGGGCGGACACCGAACGGGAGAAGGCGTTCGAGGAGGAGCTGGCGGCGCGGGCGGCGCGGGCGGCCAGGCGGCGGCTGCGGGAGATCGAGGAGGTCGAGGAACTGCCGGAGGAGCTGTCCGAGCAGATGCTGCGGCGGGCCTTCGACATCGGGCTGCGGATCAGCCCGCAGTGGGGGGAGGAGGAGCGCCGGGAGGGCCACGACAAGCGCGTACGGCGGCTGAAGCGGTTGCGGCGGATCCAGAGCGAGATGCTCAGCGCGGCGCGGCACGAGGTGCTGGCGGCGCGCCGGGAGCCGGGGGCCGACCCGGAGATCGTGGACCGGGTACTGCGCCACCTGGATGTACGCAGTCTGCGGTGAGCCCCGCTCGGCGTACGGGACCGGCCGGTGCCGTCTCGGTACTCTCGCGACCATGAGTCGCAACGTCGTCATCAGCGGGGGCGGAACGGGGATCGGACTCGCCGCGGCGCGGACCTTCGCGGCCGACGGGGACCGGGTGCTGCTGCTCGGGCGGCGGGGCGAGGTGCTGCACCGGGCCGGGGTGCCGGGCGCGCTGACGTTCGCTGCGGACGTCGGTGACGTGGCCGGGGCGCGGTCGGTCGCCCGGTTCGTGGCCGACGAGCTCGGGGCGGTGGACGTGCTGATCCACAGCGCCGGAGGGTCGGGGCGGCTGGAGCCCCGGGTGGAGCGGGAGGATCCGCTCGACCTCGTCGCCGACAACTGGTTGGTCAACTTCCGGATCAACACCCTGACCGCCGTGCTGCTCACGGAGGCCCTCAAGGAGCGGCTCGCCGAGCCGGGCGGCCGGGTGCTGTTCCTCAGCTCCATCGCCGCCTACCGCGGTTCGGGCAGCGGCGCCTACGCCGCCTCCAAGGCCGCGCTGCATCCCTACGCCCACGATCTGGCCCGCCAGTTGGGCCCGCGCGGGATCACGGTGAACCTGGTCGCGCCCGGGTACGTCGAGGACACCGACTTCTTCGGCGATGCGATGGACGACGCCCGCCGCGAACGGCTCATCGCCGAGACCTCCACCGGCCGCCCCGGCACCCCGGGCGACATCGCGGCCACCCTCCACTGGCTCGCCTCCCCGTCCGCCGCCCACATCACCTCCCAGATCATCCAGGTGAACGGCGGCGCGGAACGCGGCCACTGAGCCCGCAGCGCGGCCACGGCCACCGAACACGCGCCGCTGGGCGGCGGACGATCACCGCGGACGGTACGCGGGGACGGACGGGACCGATGACTGCGGGCCTGGCCCGAGCGTGGGGCTCGGGCACCGGTGGCGGGTGGGTGGTCAGCCGGAGGCCGGCTGGGAGTTGTTGAAGGTGGGGTGGGGCGTGCCGTCGTGGGGTGGGGTGGCGTTGGCCGTGGTGACACGGGGGAGGGCGTAGGGGTGGTGTTCCGAGAGCCAGCGGAGCATCTGCTCGCGGACCACGACCCGTACCGTCCAGATGTCGTCGGCGTCCTTCGCCGTCACCAGCGCCCGTACCTGCATCGTGGTCGGCGTCGTGTCCGTGACCACCAGGTTGTAGGCGCGGCCGTCCCAGGCCGGGCACTCGCGCAGGATGTCGCGCAGCTTCTCGCGCATCGCGTCCATCGGCGCCCGGTGGTCGAGGTGGAAGAAGACGGTGCCGGTCATCTGCGGGGTGCCGCGCGACCAGTTCTCGAACGGGTTGGACGTGAAGTACGACACCGGCATGGTGATCCGCCGCTCGTCCCAGGTCCGTACCGTCAGGAAGGTCAGCGTGATCTCCTCGACCGTGCCCCACTCGCCGTTGACGACCACGGTGTCGCCGATCCGCACCATGTCGCCGAAGGCGATCTGCAGTCCCGCGAACATGTTGCTCAGCGTGGACTGCGCGGCGACACCGGCGACGATGCCGAGGAGGCCGGCCGAGGCCAGCAGTGAGGCACCGGCCGCGCGCATCGCCGGGAAGGTCAGCAGCATCGAGGCCGCCGCCACCACGATGACCACCGCCGAGACCACGCGCATGATCAGCTCGACCTGGGTGCGCACCCGCCGCACCCGGGCCGGATCCCGGTGCGCCCGGGCGTTGGCGTAGCGCGTGTACGTGGTCTCGACGACGGCCCCCGCGATCCGGATCACCAGCCAGGCCGCCGACCCGATCAGCACCAGGGTCAGCGTCCGGCCGATGCCGACCCGGTGCTGCTCCAGCAGCTGGGCCTGGTCGTAGGAGCCGCGCAGCAGGGCGGCGCACAGCACGAGCTGGTAGGGGACGCGGGCACGGCGCAGCAGGCCCCACAACGGTTTGTCGTGGTGCCGTTCGTCGGCCTTGCGCAGCAGCAGGTCGGTGGCCCAGCCGATGACCAGTGTGAGGACGACCGAGCCGCCGACGACGATCAGAGGGCGGAGTACGTTCTCCATGCCTGCGAACCTAACCCGCGACGCGCGGTGTGAACCTGTGTGGATGTGAAGATCGCGGGTAGGGCGCGGCGGTGTGACGAGGCTCTCTTCGGGCGGACGCGTACCGCGGTGGGCCGATGCCGTCGTACCCGGCTGGCACCATGGGCCCATGAACATCGTGCTCTTCCACTCGACCTACGGCCTCAGACCCGCGGTGCGCCAGGCCGCGGACCGGCTGCGTGCCGCCGGGCACGAGGTGTGGACGCCGGATCTCTTCGAGGGCCGTACGTTCGACACCGTCGAGGAGGGCAGGGCCTGCCAGGAGTCGATCGGCAAGGACGAGCTGCTCAAGCGGGCCGTGCTGGCCGCGGCGCCCTACTCGGAGCGGGGCCTGGTCTACGCCGGGTTCTCGTTCGGGGCCGCCACCGCGCAGACGCTCGCCCTCGGCGACGAGAAGGCCCGCGGACTGCTCCTGCTGCACGGCACCTCGGACGTCGCGCCGAACGCGAGCGCCGAGGACCTGCCCGTCCAGCTGCACGTGGCCGAGCCCGACCCGTTCGAGCCGGACGACTGGCTGAGCGCCTGGTACCTCCAGATGGGCCGCACCGGCGCCGACGTGGAGGTCTACCGCTACGCCGGGGCCGGCCACCTCTACACCGACCCCGACCTGCCGGACTACGACGAGGAGGCCGCCGAGGCCACCTGGCGGGTGGCGCTCGGCTTCCTCGCGGAGCTCGAAACCGACTAGGGCCGCCGGCCGGGGCTCAGACCGGGTCGTAGGCGCGTTCGATCCTCTGCGTGCCGCTGCGTGTGCGGTACGAACGGGTCCAGGCCGAGGTCGCGTTCGGGCTGGTGCGGTCGGACAGCACGTAGTAGTCCAGCTGCGCGCGGTCGGCGGTCAGGTCCAGCACGCCGTAGCCGTGGCGGTCGGTGTCGACCCAGTGGACGTGCCGGTTGGCGGCACGGATCACCGGCGCGGCGATCGCCGAGACCGTGCCCTCGGGAACCTTGACGAAGTCGTCGAGGTTGTCGGAGGTCACCGAGGTGACCACGAACTCCGTGGCGGCGGACGCCGACAGCGGGTACGTGCCGGCGTCCACCGGGACGTCGTTGGCCCACGCCATGTGGATGTCGCCGGTCAGGAAGACGGTGTTGCGGATGGCGTTCGCGCGCAGATGGGCCAGCAGTTCGCGGCGGTCGTCGGTGTAGCCGTCCCACTGGTCGGTGTTGACGGCCAGGCCCTCCCGCGGCAGACCGAGCAGCTCGGCGAGCGGCCTCAGCAGGTCGGCGGAGAGCGAGCCGACGGCGAACGGCGCGATCATCACCGAATTGCCGACCAGTCTCCAGGTGGTGTTCGACGCCTTCAACCCGGCCTTGAGCCAGTCGAGTTGGGCGCGGCCGGTGATCGTGCGGTCCGGATCGTCGACCGAGCCGCTGCCCGTGGCGGCCTGCTGCGAGCGGAAGGACCGCAGATCCAGCAGGGACAGATCGGCCAGCTTGCCGAAGCGCAGCCGCCGGTAGGTGGTGCCCTCGACCGCCGTGCGCACCGGCATCCACTCGAAGTAGGCCTGCCGGGCGGCCGCCGCGCGGGCGGTCCAGGTCCCCTCGGCGCCCTCGGTGTGGTTGACCGCGCCGCCCGACCAGGCGTTGTCCGCGAACTCGTGGTCGTCCCAGATGGCGATGACCGGCGCGCTGTGGTGCAGCGCCCGCAGATCGGGGTCGGTCTTGTACGTCGCGTGCCTGGTGCGGTAGTCGGCGAGGTCGAGGATCTCGTGCGCGGGGACGTGCGGCCGCACCACCTTGCCGCGGGCCGCGAACTCCCCCGACTCGTACTCGTAGATGTAGTCGCCGAGGTGCAGCCAGGCGTCGAGGTCGCCGCGGGCCGCGAGGTGGCGGTAGGCCGCGAAGTGGCCGGCCTCCCAGTTGGCGCAGGAGACCACGCCGAAGCGCAGGTTGGCGACGGCGGCGTCGGCGGCGGGCGCGGTGCGGGTACGGGCGATGGGGGAGTCGGTGCCCCCGGCCGAGAAACGGAACCAGTAGTCGGTGGCCGGACGCAGTCCCCGGACGTCGGCCCTGACGGTGTGGTCGGAGGCGGCCGTCGCGGTGGTCGAGCCCTCGGCGACGACGTCGGTGAACCTCTTGTCCCCGGCGACCGCCCAGCGCACCTCCGTGTCCGGGCCCAGCCCGGAGCCGGGTACCGCCTCGGGGACGGGGGTCACGCGGGTCCACAGCAGGACGCCGTCCGGCAGAGGATCGCCGGAGGCGACGCCGTGCAGGAAGGCGGGCGCACCGGTGGCGGCGCGTGCGGGCAGCGCGGCGGCGAGCGGGCCCGCCAGAACGGCGCCTGCCGCCGCGGCCTTGACGAACGTACGGCGGCGCGCGACGGGTGAGTCGGCGCTCTCGAGGTGGCTCTGTCGACTGGTCACGGGCGATCAGATTACTGACCGGTAAGTGCGAAGAGCGGGCGAACCGGAAAAGGTTCGCCCGCTCTTCGCGCGGGATTCACGGCAAGCGGCGGCGCCGCCCGCCCGGGGATCAGCCCTTGAGGGCCGCGTCCACCGCCGTGTTGAACTCGTCCACCGTCATCGGCGGGTTCTGGGTGCCGGGGGTGGTCACCTTCTTGCCGTCCATGACCAGGCTCGGGGTGCCGTCCACACCGTCCTTGTTGTTGTCGAAGGTCTTCGACATGGCGACCGCCCAGGCGTCGTACTTGCCGCTCTTGACGTCGTCGCGGAACGACGCGTTGTTCTTCAGGGCCGGCACGGTGTCCGCCACCTTGATGAGGTAGTCGTCGCTCTTGAACTTGTCGTCGGTCTCCTCCGGGTGCCACTTCTTCGAGTACAGCGCGGCCTTGTACTCGAGGAACGCCTCGGGGCTGACGTTGAGCGCGGCGCCCATGGCGCTCATCGAGTTCTTGGAGCCCTCGCCGTTGTCGTGGTTGTCGATGAAGGTGCCGCCGATGTACTGGAGCTTGAACTTGCCGTCGTCGACGTCCTTCTTGACGGTCGCGCCGACCGCTTCCTCGAACTGGCTGCAGATCGGGCAGCGCGGGTCCTCGTAGATCTTGAGGGTCTTCTGGGCCGAGCTCTTGCCGATGACCACGGTCGTGCCGTCGGTGCCGGTGGTGTTGGCCGGGGCGACGACCTTCTCGTCCTTCACGGCCTCCCAGTGGCTGGGCTTGTTGGCCTGGACGACGGCGTAGCCGATGCCGCCGGCCGCAGCCAGCACGGCCACGACCGCGCAGGCCACGGTTATCTGCCGCTTGACCTTGGCCCGCTTGGCCTCGCGCTCGCGCTCGGCGCGCAGCCGCTCCCGGGCCGCCGTCTTCGCCGACTGGCTGTTCCGCTTGCTCATGGTGGTGTTCTCCTGTGGGACGCGCGCAGCTTCGTGCGCGGGACTGCGAATGGGGGACTGGTCGTGCTCGGGGCGCCCGGGGTCGTCGCTCAGACGAGCGCGAGGGCGTCCGGGCACGGCGGTCCGCGCCGTCCCAGGGAGTGCACGAGGATGCGGGCGCGCAGCGCGGCGATCCGCGGCGCGGGACGCGCCGGCCGGCCCACCGAGCGGGTGCTGCGCACCGTGACCGCCGCCACCGCGAGCAGCAGCGGCCGGAAGGTCGTGGCGGCCACCGCGCACAGCAGCTGGGCGAGCGCCCGCTCGCCGCGGCGCAGCCAGCCGGCCGCGACCAGGCCGACGGCGACGTGCGCGGCCAGCAGCAGCCAGGCCGTGGCCGGGTCGGCGTGCGCGAGCAGTGCGGTCAGCCGGCCGGTGTCGGTGCCGGTCATCTGGGCCAGCGGGGTGCCGACGTCGGTGTGCCCGCCGCACAGCACGTCGAAGCCGACCGAGCGCAGGGGACCGGCGACCGGGCCGCCCGCGGGGCCGTAGCAGAGGTGCTGGCCGGTGGTGAAGACGGTGTCGGCCGCCAGCTCCAACGGGACCAGCAGGGCGGCGATCCGCCCGAAGCCGCGCTCGCGGCCGGCCAGGGCGTAGGAGAGCAGGAACACGGCGACCGCGACCGCGGCCACCGTGCTCAGCGGCAGCGGGACCCGTGACAGCAGCACGTGCGACGCGGTGCTGAGCGTCACGACCACGGCCGTGAACAGCGCCGCGCGCACGGCTCTGAGTTTGGTCCCGGATATGTCCATAGCGAGACAAGAGTCTGTCATGCGGGCGGGTAAGAGACCCCTAAAGGGTTCCTGTGTGCGGCCCATCCGTCACAGACCCGGGATCCCTCCGTTGCGCAGCAGGTCCACGAAGACGCGGTGGTCGGCACGCGCGCGTGCGCCGTAGGCGTGCGCGAAGTCGGCGAGCAGCGGCGCGAAGCCCTCCTCGTCGCCCGCGATCGCCGCGTCGATGGCCCGCTCGGTGGAGAACGGCACCAGGGACTCGCCCGAGGTGTCGTCCGCCGCCGCGTGCATGGCGGCCGTGGCCCGGCCCAGGTCGGCGACCACCTGCGCGATCTCCTCCGGGTCGTCGACGTGGTCCCAGTCCAGGTCCACGGCGTACGGCGAGACCTCGGTGACCAGCCGGCCCGCGCCGTCCAGCTCGGTCCAGCCCAGCCACGGGTCGGTGTGCGCCTGGAGGGCACGCCGGCAGACCACCGTGCGGTGGCCCTCGTGCTGGAAGTGGTCGTGGATCGCCTGGTCCGTGATGTGCAGGGAGGCCGCCGCGGTCCGGGCCGGCTGGATGGAGATCACCACGTCGTGCTCCAGGGCGTCGCTGTGGCCCTCCAGGAGGATGTCGTACGACAGGCCGGCCGGGCCGATCCCGTGGCGGCCGACGACGTCCTTGACGCGGTAGGACTCCGGGCGGGCCAGCGACGCCTCGGGCAGGGTCTCCAGATAGCCGTCGAACGCCGCGAGGACCTTGTAGCGGGTGGCGGCGTCCAGCTCGACCGCGCCGCCGCCGGGCGCGAAGCGTCGCTCGAAGTCGCGGATCTCGGTCACCGACTCCAGCAGCCCGGCACGGGTCAGCGAACGGGCGTCACGCAGCGTGTCCAGGAGGGGGCCGTCGGCCGTGTCCAGCGTGAAGGGCGGCACCTCGTCGCTCTTGGCGCCGGTGGCCAGGGCGTGGATCCGGTCGCGGTAGGCGGTCGCGTAGAGCGTCACCAGCTCGGTGATCCGGTCGTCACTGAGCGCCTTGGCGTACCCGACGAGGGCGAGGGAGGCGGCGAACCGCTTGAGGTCCCAGGTGAAGGGGCCGACGTAGGCCTCGTCGAAACCGGTGGCGCTGAAGACCAGCCGGCCGTCGGCGTCCATGTAGGTGCCGAAGCTCTCCGCGTGCAGGTCGCCGTGGATCCACACGCGCGAGGTGCGGTCGTCGAGGTAGGGTCCGCCGCGCCGGTCGGCGGCCAGGTCGTGGTGGAAGAGACAGGCCGTGCCCCGGTGGAACGCGAGGGCCGAGGCCGCCATCCTCCGCAGCCTCGTGCCGAACGCGGCCGGATCGTCGGCCAGGAGCTCGCCGAAGGCGGTGTCGAGGACGGCGATGATCTCCTTGCCGCGCTGCTCGTCGCTGAGCTGGGGGACCGACATCGCGGAGTGCCTCCTGGTGCAGGTGGTGCATGACGTGTGGAGTGGGTCCGGCTTGGGCGTTCCACCACACCAACGTCCGGCGGTGCGGCGGAGTGCCCGCGCTGTCCCGCCTGAAGGTACGGCGCGAACGCGGCTGCGTGTCAGTGCCGGGGCATAGACTTCGACGCTGTCCCCCGGACTGTCCGCAGCACGTCGTCTATGTTGTCCATGGAGGCCGAACCGTGTCGAAGCCGCCGTTCACGCACCTGCACGTCCACACCCAGTACTCGCTGCTGGACGGTGCCGCGCGGCTGAAGGACATGTTCAACGCCTGCAACGAGATGGGCATGACGCACATCGCCATGTCCGACCACGGAAACCTCCACGGGGCGTACGACTTCTTCCACTCCGCGAAGAAGGCCGGAGTCACCCCGATCATCGGGATCGAGGCGTATGTCGCCCCTGAGTCCCGGCGCAACAAGCGCAAGATCCTATGGGGTCAGCCGCACCAGAAGCGGGACGACATCTCCGGTTCCGGCGGTTACACCCACAAGACGATGTGGGCCGTGAACAGGACCGGCCTGCACAACATCTTCCGCCTCTCCTCGGACGCCTACGCCGAGGGCTGGCTCCAGAAGTGGCCCCGGATGGACAAGGAGACGATCGCCCAGTGGTCCGAGGGCATCGTCGCCTCCACCGGCTGCCCCTCCGGCGAGGTCCAGACCCGGCTGCGCCTCGGCCACTTCGACGAGGCCCTGAAGGCCGCCGCCGACTACCAGGACATCTTCGGCAGGGACCGCTACTTCCTGGAGCTGATGGACCACGGCATCGACATCGAGCGCAAGGTCCGCGACGGCCTGCTGGAGATCGGCAAGAAGCTCGGCATCCCGCCCCTGGTCACCAACGACTCGCACTACACCTACGCGCACGAGGCCGGCGCCCACGACGCCCTGCTGTGCATCCAGACCGGCAAGAACCTCTCCGACCCCGACCGCTTCAAGTTCGACGGCACCGGCTACTACCTGAAGTCCACCGAGGAGATGTACGCCATCGACTCCTCGGACGCCTGGCAGGAGGGCTGCGCCAACACCCTCCTGGTCGCCGAGATGGTCGACACGACCGGCATGTTCGAGAAGCGCGACCTCATGCCCAAGTTCGACATCCCCGAGGGCTACACCGAGGTCACCTGGTTCAAGGAGGAGGTCCGCCGCGGCATGGAGCGCCGCTTCCCCGGCGGCGTCCCCGAGGACCGTCAGAAGCAGGTCGAGTACGAGATGGACGTCATCATCCAGATGGGGTTCCCGGGCTACTTCCTCGTGGTCGCCGACTTCATCATGTGGGCCAAGAACAACGGCATCGCGGTCGGCCCCGGCCGTGGCTCCGCGGCCGGCTCGATCGTCGCCTACGCGCTCGGCATCACCGACCTCGACCCGATCCCGCACGGCCTGATCTTCGAGCGGTTCCTCAACCCCGAGCGCATCTCCATGCCCGACGTCGACATCGACTTCGACGAGCGCAGGCGCGTCGAGGTGATCAGGTACGTGACGGAGAAGTACGGCGCGGACAAGGTCGCCATGATCGGCACCTACGGCACCATCAAGGCCAAGAACGCGATCAAGGACTCCGCGCGCGTGCTGGGCTACCCGTACGCGATGGGCGACCGCATCACCAAGGCCATGCCCGCCGACGTCCTCGGCAAGGGCATCCCGCTGTCCGGCATCACCGACCCCGAGCACCCCCGCTACTCGGAGGCGGGCGAGGTCCGCGGGATGTACGAGAACGAGCCGGACGTGAAGAAGGTCATCGACACCGCACGCGGTGTGGAGGGCCTGGTGCGGCAGATGGGCGTGCACGCGGCCGGCGTGATCATGTCCAGCGAGACCATCACCGAGCACGTCCCGGTCTGGGTCAGGCACACCGACGGCGTGACCATCACGCAGTGGGACTACCCGAGCTGCGAGTCGCTCGGCCTGCTGAAGATGGACTTCCTCGGCCTGCGCAACCTGACGATCATGGACGACGCCGTGAAGATGGTGAAGTCCAACAAGGGGATCGACATCGATCTCCTGGGCCTGGAGCTGGACGACCCCAAGACCTTCGAACTGCTCCAGCGCGGCGACACCCTCGGCGTCTTCCAGTTCGACGGCGGCCCCATGCGCTCCCTGCTGCGCCTGATGAAGCCGGACAACTTCGAGGACATCTCCGCCGTCTCGGCCCTGTACCGGCCGGGCCCGATGGGCATGAACTCCCACACCAACTACGCCCTGCGCAAGAACGGCCAGCAGGAGATCACGCCCATCCACCCGGAGCTGGAGGAGCCGCTCAAGGAGGTCCTGGACGTCACCTACGGCCTGATCGTCTACCAGGAGCAGGTGCAGAAGGCCGCCCAGATCGTCGCCGGCTACTCGCTCGGCGAGGCCGACGTGCTGCGGCGTGTGATGGGCAAGAAGAAGCCCGAGGAGCTGGCGAAGAACTTCACCATCTTCCAGGAGGGCGCCCGCAAGAAGGGCTTCAGCGACGAGGCCATCCAGGCCCTGTGGGACGTGCTGGTCCCCTTCGCCGGCTACGCGTTCAACAAGGCCCACTCGGCCGCGTACGGCCTGGTGTCGTACTGGACCGCCTATCTGAAGGCCAACCACCCCGCCGAGTACATGGCCGGCCTGCTGACCTCCGTCAAGGACGACAAGGACAAGTCGGCGGTCTACCTCAACGAGTGCCGCCGCATGGGCATCCGGGTGCTCCCGCCCAACGTCAACGAGTCCCAGTCGAACTTCGCCGCGCAGGGCGACGACGTGATCCTCTTCGGCCTGTCCGCCGTGCGCAACGTCGGCACCAACGTCGTCGAGTCCATCATCAAGTCCCGCAAGGCCAAGGGGAAGTACGCCTCGTTCCCCGACTACCTCGACAAGGTCGAGGCGGTGGTCTGCAACAAGCGCACCACGGAGTCGCTGATCAAGGCGGGCGCCTTCGACGAGATGGGGCACACCCGCAAGGGCCTCACGGCGCAGTACGAGCCGATGATCGACAACGTGGTCGCGGTCAAGCGCAAGGAGGCCGAGGGCCAGTTCGACCTCTTCGGCGGGATGGGCGAGGAGACCAGTGGCGAGCCCGGCTTCGGGCTGGACGTGGAGTTCTCCGCCGAGGAGTGGGACAAGACGTACCTGCTCGCCCAGGAGCGGGAGATGCTCGGCCTCTACGTCTCCGACCACCCGCTGTTCGGCCTGGAGCACGTGCTCGCGGACAAGGCCGACGCGGGCATCTCCCAGCTCACCGGCGGCGAGCACGCCGACGGCGCGGTCGTCACCATCGGCGGCATCATCTCCGGCCTCCAGCGCAAGATGACCAAGCAGGGCAACGCCTGGGCGATCGCCACCGTCGAGGACCTGGCGGGCTCCATCGAGTGCATGTTCTTCCCGGCGACCTACCAGCTGGTGTCGACCCAACTCGTCGAGGACGCCGTGGTGTTCGTCAAGGGCCGCCTCGACAAGCGCGAGGACGTGCCGCGTCTGGTCGCGATGGAGCTGATGATCCCCGACCTGTCGAACGCGGGGAGCAACGCCCCGGTGATCCTCACCATCCCGGCGCTGAAGGTGACCCCGCCCATGGTGAGCCGCCTCGGTGAGATCCTCAGCCACCACAAGGGCGACAGCGAGGTCCGCATCAAGCTCCAGGGGCCGAGCAGGACGACGGTGCTGCGTCTGGACCGGCACCGGGTCAAGCCGGATCCGGCGTTGTTCGGCGATCTGAAGGTCCTGCTCGGCCCGTCCTGCCTGGCCGGCTGACATGAACGAGGGGCGTACCCGTGCGCATCGGGTACGCCCTCTCGTCGATTACCGCGCTTTGTTCAACAGTCCATGGACCGGACTCAGTTGTGGCCGAAGCGCTTCTGACGTCCCTTGCGGGCCATGGCAGTCGGACTCGTCTGCGGACCCTGGGCGTGATGCTCGGGCTGCGACTCCGACGTGGAGTGCTCCGTCTCCTGCGGGCCGTTCGCGGCCACGGACGCCTTCTGCCGGCTGCGGTCCTGCTTGCGGTTCTTGGCCATGGTGATCAGCCTCCTGTGGGGGATCTAGGGGCCAGGGCCGGGACCAGATTCACATAGGCCGACAATGAACGCATGTTGGATAATTACCGTATGTAACGCGGGGCGTCGGGGCGCGGGCGCCCGAAACGCCACGCCGAAGATCGAGTTCGGGCCGTTAACCCCGGCCGGGTCGGGCAGACTCGAAGCACATCCCGAAGCACATCCCGAAGCACATGCCGAAGCAACCTCCCGGAAAGAGGGTGGATCGCGTGGACCGCTGCATCGTCCTGGTGGACGCCGGGTATCTGCTGGGCGCCGCGGCCAGTCTTCTCGCCGGGGAGCCGTCGCGGTCCCGGATCACCGTCGACCACACCGCCCTTGTGCAGGGGCTGCGTGAACAGGCCGAGTCCGACACGGAGCGGCCCCTGCTGCGCATCTACTGGTTCGACGGCGCGCCCGACCGCGTACCGCAGCCCGAGCACCGCAGGCTGCGCGTGATGCCCCGGGTCACCGTCCGGCTCGGCGCTCTCACCCGCAGCGACGGACGCTGGGCGCAGAAGGGCGTGGACGCAGCGATGCACGCCGAACTGACCGAGCTGGCCCGCAACCGCGCCTGCTCCGACGTCGTCCTCGTCACCGGCGACGGCGATCTGCTGCCCGGCATGATGGCCGCCAAGGAGCACGGCGTCGCCGTCCACCTGTGGGCGGTGCAGGCCGCCGACGGCGACTACAACCAGTCCGAGGACCTGGTCGCCGAGGCCGACGAGCGGCGCGTGCTGGACCGCACGTGGATCACTAAGGCCGTGCGCGCCAAGGAACTCGGCGGCATCTGCGCGCCACCGCCCGCGCCCCGCCCCGAGATCGCCGCGATCCTCTCCGCGCCGCTGCCCGAGTCCACGCTCACCCAGGCCGCCGAAGGCCCCGCCGAACAGCGGCAGCACCCGGCCGCCGCCGCGGGGCGAGGCGGCACCGAGGAGCGGGTGCCCGCCGCCAAAGGCGTGCCCACCCCCAAGGACCTCGCCGCCCTGCGCGCCCCCGGCACCCCGCACGCGCAGCACCCCTCCACGGCGACCCTGCGCTGGTCCTCGGACCGGGGCTGGGTGGACCGGCCGGGCCTGCCCGCCGAGCCCCCCGAGGCCGCGTCCATGCCGACGCTCGCCCAGCTGACGACGGCCGAGCAGCGGTGGGCGGACCGGGAGGAGGACATCACGACCGTCGGCGGCGACCCGTACGAGGTGGGACAGGTCTTCGCCCGGCGCTGGGTGGACCGGCTGGGTGACCAGGCACACCTTCAGAAACTGTCGTCGATGTACCCCCGGATCCCGCACCGCGTCGACGGCGAGCTGCTGCGCTACGCCGCCCGCTTCGGTCTGCTCGCGCACAAGGACGACCAGATCGACGAGCACGACCGGTACGCCATCCGGGCGGGGTTCTGGCGGGAGATCGACGTACGGACGTCCACCGAGCGCGCTCCCGTCGCCGACTGAACCGCGGACCGGACCGGTTCGGGGCGCCCCGAGGGCGAGTGAGGCTCCGCGACCCCGTACCCTCGTCCCTTGTGAGTACGCGCACGGCACAGGCATTTCGGCCCGGGGACGACGTCGTGTGCGCGGTGCGCGGACTGACCCGGACCTACCCCGCGGTACGCGGCAGGCGCGGCGCACCCGGGACGCCCACGGTGCTGGCCACCGACGCGGTCGAACTCGACGTCCGGCGCGGCGAGATCTTCGGGCTGCTCGGACCGAACGGCGCCGGCAAGTCCACCCTCGTGCGCCAGCTCACCGGGCTGCTGCGCCCCGACAGCGGCACGGTCGAGATCCTCGGCCACGACATCGTGGCGCACCCCGAGCGGGCCGCGCGGATCCTCGCCTACCTCGGGCAGGAGTCCACCGCCCTGGACGAGCTGACCGTATCGCTCGCCGCCGAGACCACCGGGCGGCTGCGCGGCCTGGACCTCAGGCGGGCGCGGGCCGAGCGGGACGCCGTCCTCGACGAGCTGGGTCTCGCGCCGATCGCCGGGCGCCCGCTGAAGAAGCTCTCCGGCGGCCAGCGGCGGCTCGCCTGCTTCGCGGCCGCGCTGGTCGGCGAACGCCCGCTGCTGGTGCTCGACGAGCCGACCACCGGGATGGATCCGGTGGCCCGGCGAGCGGTGTGGTCCGCCGTCGACCGGCGGCGCGCCGAACGCGGCACGACCGTCGTCCTGGTCACCCACAACGTCATCGAGGCCGAGACGGTCCTGGACCGGGTCGCCGTCCTCGACCAGGGCCGGGTCATCGCCTGCGACACCCCGGCCCGGCTCAAGGAGCGGGTCTCCGGCGAGGTGCGGGTCGAGCTGGTGTGGCGGGAGCGGGCGCCCCTGGAGGTGGCGGAGGTCGCCGTGCTCAGGGAGCGGGCCGTGGAGTCGGGCCGCCGCTGGACGCTGCGGCTGGCGCCCGAGGACGCCCGCGCCGCCGTCGCCACGGTCACCGGCGGGGCCGCCTTCGCCGCCCTGGACGACTTCACCCTGACCACGCCCAGTCTGGAGGACGTGTACCTGGCGCTGGGCGGCGCCGCCCGGCAGGGGCTGGTGAAGTCATGAGCCGTGTGGTCGCCATGAGCGCGGGGAGCGACGGATCCGCGGAGGACTACGCTGGCGCCGGGGGGACCCCGTCCGGTGCGGGAGACGCTGCCGCGCCGGCCGCGTGCGCCGCCGCAGACGAACCGGCCGCGTCGTTCGCTGCCGCGCCGGCCGCGTGCGCCGCCGCAGACGAACCGGCCGCGTCGTTCGCTGCCGCAGGTGAGCCGGCCGCGTTCGCCGCCGGAGGTAACCCGGTGGCGTTCGCTGCCGGAGGTGAGCCGGCCGCGTGCGCTGCCGCAGGGAAAGGGAGCAGTTCGACGTGAGTGTCGTACCCGCCGGTGTGCTGCCGGGCGCGACGGCCGTACAGGACGGCGGCGCCGGTGAGGCGGCCGTGCTCGGGCCGCGGGCGCGGCTGTGGCCGTCGCTGGCCGCCGTGTACCGGGCCCAGCTGTCCCGGGCGCGGGTGGCGCGGATCCCGCTGCTGTTCGTGGCGACCTTCCAGTCCGTCGGCATCATGATCATGATGCGGGGCGTGGTCAGCGGTGGCAGCGAGGCCCGGTTCGTGGTGTCCGGCGCCTCGGTCGTCGTCGTCGCCTACGTCGCCCTGAACCTGCTCGCCCAGTACTTCGGGCAGCTGCGGGCCAGCGGCGGGCTCGACCACTACGCGACGCTGCCGGTGCCGCCCGCGGCCGTGGTGCTGGGCGCGGCGGCCGCCTACGCCTCCTTCACGGTGCCGGGCACGCTGGTGACCGCCGTGTTCGGGTGCGTGCTGTTCGGGCTGCCGCTCGGCAACCTGTGGGTGCTGGTGGCGGTGATCCCGCTCGCCGGTGCCGCGCTCTCCGGGCTCGGCGCGGCCTGCGGGCTGCTCGCCCCGCGCCCGGAACTGGCCACCCTGCTGGGCCAGTTGGGCATGTCGGCGGCGCTGCTGCTGGGCGTGCTGCCGCCCGACCGCATGCCCGAGGCCGTGCGGCTGCTGCGCGACCTGCTGCCGTCCACGTACGGCGTGGAGGCCTACGCGCACACCTTCGCGGCCCGTCCCGACTGGGCTCTGGTGGCCGGCGACATGGCCGTCTGCGCCGGGGTCGGGGTGGTCTCGCTGGCCGTCGCCACCTGGGCCTATCGCCGGGCCGCCGTCCGGTGACGCGGCTTTCCCCCGCAACTGGCACGATGACAAGGTGACCGCTCCGTTGACTCCGCCACCACCGCCGCGCCGGCGCTCCTCACAGCATTCCGGGTCCTCAGAGTCCCCGGGATCGGGATCGGGATCCGGGCAGGCCCCGCAGCCGGGGCCGGTCTCGCCCTGGCAGTCCTGGCAGGTGCCGCCCGCCGGAGCCCGGCCGGTGACCGCGTACGAACAGGACGGGCCCGGATGGGCGGCCGAGGTCCGGGAGGCCGTCGTCGTCATGGTCGCCGTGGCGCTCTGCGGGGTGCCGCTGGGACTGCTCTGGCTGCGGCTGGCGCCCCGGGTGCCGCTGATCGCCGATGTGTCCGGGAGCAGCTGGGTCGTCTACCTCAAGGACACCGAGGGGGAGCAGGCGATCGGCGTCGACGGCACGTTCACGCTGCTGGCTCTGGCCTTCGGCGTGCTGAGCGCCGCGGTCGTCTTCCTGGTGCGGCGGCGCGGGGGCGTGCCGCTGGTGGTGGCCCTGTGCGTCGGAGGACTGCTCGGGTCGCTGCTGGCGTGGCGGCTCGGGGTGTGGCTCGGGCCCGAGCAGGACGTGGTCGCCCACGCCAAGGCCGTGGGCAAAGGGGTGACGTTCCCGGCACCGCTGAAGCTCGAAGCCCTGGGGGCGCTGCTTGCCTGGTCGCTGGCCGCGCTGATCGTCCACCTGGGGTTGACGGCCCTGTTCGGGCCGCGGGACCCGGAGCCGGACGCGACGGCGTTCGGACCCACCTTGCCGCCGGAGTGAGCCGTACGCGGTGAGCGCACGCGCGGAGCGGACGGCCCGGTTCCTCGGTTTGCCGTCCGTGCGCGTCCCGGCCGCTCTCGGTGGGCCGGCCGCCGGACGGGATCGGGCTCGTGCCGCCCGCGCGGGGCCGCCGCGAGTACCGGTCCGCGAGACGTCACACGGCTTCGGACGCCCGCCCCGGGCCGCGACCGCAGGGCGCGACCCGTCGTCGTGCGCCCGTCCGGTCACGCCGGGCGGTGGCCATTCGCATGACCCTTCCGCATGCGCCCTTTGCGCTTGCGTGTCCTCTTCGAGAGGTTCCCGACCCAGCCCAGCCCAGCCCGGGCCAGCCCAGCCCGGGCCGTTCGGCCAGTGGGCGGTACCAACGCCGGCGGGCCGTGGCCGCCCGGCCCGCTGCCTCTGTCCGCGCCTTCCGCGTTCCGTTCGGCCTGGTCCGGGGGTTCGGGCCCGTCAAGTCAAGGTGTCGAGGAAGGCGGCCAGAACCCGTTCGAGCGCCTGGTCGCCGACGGTCGCCGGGTCGACGGCGGCCAGTGCCGCGCCGAGGTGCGGATGGTCGTCCTCGCCGCCCGCGGTCGCGCCGGGTGGGTCCCCAGCACGCGGGCCAGGCGTGGCGCTACGCCGACATCCTGGCCGCCGGCGGCCGGGTCGCCCTCGCCTTGGACTGGCCGATCGCGCCCTACGACCCGCGCGAGGTCATGGCCGGCGCCGTGCCGCGCCGGACCGTCGGGCAGACCGGCCGCGCCCCGCACCTGCCCGGGCAGGCCCTCACCTCGCTGCAGGCCCTGCGCGGCTACACGGCCGACGCCGCGTACGGCGCCGGCGAGGAGGCGGTCGCGGGCCGGATCGCCCCCGGACTGCGCGCCGATCTGACGGTGTTCGCGGGCGACCCGTTGCACTGCCCGGCCGACGAGCTGCCGCTGCTGCCGGTCGCGGCCACAGTGGTCGACGGCCGGATGGTGCACCGCGCCGGTGTGTGAGGCACGGTGATCCGGCCGGCGGCGGGACGCGGCCGTGCGGCCGTGCGGTCTCAGGGCCTCGAAGGCGACGGCCTTCGTCGTCGAGGGCCGGACGCGGCCGGGTGTGAGCGGTCGTGCTCGGTTTCACCGGCGCCGGGCAGGCCCCGGGAGGGCCGGCCGGCCCGGCCGGTCAGGCGCGCCCGATCGGGGCGAGGGTCGCGTTCGTGAGATCCACCAGGTCGCCGGGGGACAGTTCCACCTCCAGGCCGCGGCGGCCCGCCGAGACGCAGATGGTGTCGTGGGCGGGGGCCGAGTCGTCCAGGACCGTGGGGAGCCTCTTGCGCTGGCCGAGGGGGGAGATGCCGCCGCGGACATAGCCGGTGGTGCGCTCCGCGAGGGCCGGGTCGGCCATCGCCGCGCGCTTGCCGCCGACCGCCGCCGCCAGGGCCTTGAGGTCCAGGGAGCCCGCGACCGGCACCACGGCCACCGTCAGGGCGCCGTCGACGTCGGCCACCAGCGTCTTGAAGACCCGGTCCGGGGACACACCCATCGCCTCGGCCGCCTCCTCGCCGTAGGAGGGGTGGGAGGGGTCGTGGTCGTAGGAGTGGACCGCGAACGGCACCCCGGCCGTGGTGAGCGCCACCGTCGCGGGTGTACCGCCCGGCTGCCGCCCGCCGCCCTTGTTCGGACGCGCTCCGCGCGCCCCTTCTTCCCCTTGGTGCTTCTTCGACTTCTTCGCCACCCGCCGCATCCTCCCAGACGGGCCGGAACGAGAGGAACGTCCCCTGTCCGGAGACCTTGATCGGGCCGGGTTCGCCTGATCGTCGAGCCGTCCTTCTTCCCTTCTTCGTGTGGAGGATGTGGAAGATCCAGATACGGCTGGGGCTGGTGTTCGGGGAGATGCAGAGCGGTCCGTCGCGTCAATTCTGGCTGGTTGGAGCCTTTGTCAGGTCGGCCGCGGGCAAGGACGGCAGGCTGCGGATGATGGCCGTCTCCGAGCGCAGGAGCCGCAGCTCGTCGCGCAGCCGTGAGGCCGTGTCCGGGGCCTGGAGCAGACGCTGCCGCGTCGGTGTGTCCAGCATCATCGCGGCGGCGACCAGATAGGAGACGACGTCCGGCTCGTCCGGCAGGTCCGCTCCGGTCGCCAGCGACCGCTCCCGGGCTCCCGCCAGCCGCTTCTGGTACTGGCGGAAGGACCGCAGCACCCCCTCGGCCAGCGCGCCCGCCTCGTCGCCGGGCTCCTCGATCAGCTCCTGCAGTTCCGCCACGAGGTACGGACCGGAGGCGTCCACCGACAGCAGCCGGACCCGGGTCGTGCCGGTGGCCAGCACCTCGAAGGTGCCGTCGGCCCGCTCCCGTATCGTCGCCGCGTCCGCGACGCAGCCCACGGAGTGGAAGGCCTTGGCCGGATCGGGGCCGAAGCCGGCGGCGGGGCCGCGTTCGGGCAGTGCGGTCGGATCGGGCATGCCCGGGGCGCTCACGGCCACTTCGTGGCCGTCGCGGATCGCTACGACGGCGAACCGGCGCGGTTCGTCCTCGGGTGTCTTCAGCAGCGCGCGCATCATGGCGCGGTAGCGCTCCTCGAAGACGTTCAGGGGCAGCACCAGTCCCGGGAACAGCACCGTGTTCAGGGGGAAGAGCGGAAGGCGGACGGTGGTCACGGCGCAAAAGCCTAATGCTCGCCGCGACGGGCGCGTCCGCCGAGCCCGTATCGCGGGCGCCGGGACGGCCGCGCGGGCGGTGCCGACCCCAGGCCGGCGCGCAGTTTCAGGAAGAGGCCGAGGGGGTCGTCCGACAGCCGGTCCCAGGGGAAGGAGGTGGCGTACGGGCCGACAAGGCGCAGCTGCGCGAGGGCGTCCTCGTGGCGTTCGAGCCGCAGCAGGACGCAGGTCAGCAGGTTGCGGATCTCCGCGGGCCAGGTCACGGCCGCCGGGAAGCGGGCGGAGAAGGCGATCGCCCGGTCGGCCGCCGCGTGCAGCCGGGCCCGCGGCACCTGCGGACCGCAACCGTCGGTCAGATAGGCGAAGGCGGCCCGGACCGGCAGGGCCTGGACGAGCGAGTCGGCCGGGGCGTCCTGGGCGGCCAGGTCGGCGAAGTCGAAGCACTCGCGGTGCGAGCCGTGCCAGGAGGCGGTCAGATAGCGCAGGGCGGCCACATGACAGCCGTAGTGGTGCGGGGCCCGGCGGACCGCGGCCTCCCACAGCTCCTCGAAGTACCGGTGCCCGGCGCGGCTGCCGCGCGCGTGGTCCAGGGCGACGCGCCACGGCACCGGGTCACGGCCGTCGGCGCGTGCGGCGGCCGTGATCAGCGGGCTGACCGCGCGCAGCAGCTCCGCCCGCGCGGGCGAGGTCCAGGCGCGGTCGACCGCGAGCTGGGCGGCGACCAGCAGCGCGTCCGGGTCGTACGGGGCGGCGGCCCGCCAGGTGTCCAGCCATTCCGGGCGGGAGCGGGCGATGGCCGCCAGCCGCGTCGCGTACCGGTCGCGCTCCTCCCACCGGGCCCCCTCCCGGGTGCCGGCGAGCAGCGACGCGGCGGGCCCGTACGCGCCCTGGGCGGCGGCGACCAGCGCCGGGCCGAGAGGTTCGTCCGGCGCGTCGAGGAGCACCTCGTCGTCGGCGGTGAGCCCGGCGGCGGGGCTGGAGGCGGTTCTTGTCATCCGGGTGGGGCGGATGAACGCGGGCATCGATGCCATGGTGCCGACCATTGAAAGACGCAGGTCGCGGACGCGCCAGGGGGTTCGGGCAAGGCGAGGAAAGTTGTACAGCGGATGGTCAAGGTCAAGTAAAAGGTGGTGATTTCAACAACTGTCGGCGGGCTCTGCGGGAGCGGCGGTTTCTCCGCGCTCCCCGGCACTTCCGGGGTCCCCGGCGTGCCCGGGCTCCCCGGCTCTTCCGCGGTCCTGCACCCGGGTCCGGTACAGCCACAGGGCCACACCCGTCGCCAGCACCCCGATCGCCACGCCCAGTTCCGTGAAACCGCCGTAGCCGCTCACCGAGAACCCGGTCGCACCGACGACGAGGATCACGCTCAGCAGCGCGGCCAGCACCCACGCCACCGGCACGAGGAACGACGGCAGGCGGATCGGCCGCGCCGCGTCCGGCCGGTCCCGGCGCAGCAGGGCGAACGCCGACAGCGCCAGCACGTGCGTGAGGATGTAGCCCAGGTTGCCCGCCACGATGATCGCCAGCGGTGTCTTCAGCACCGTCAGCGTCGTGATGTTCAGGACCAGGGCGACGACCAGCGCGCGCACCGGCACGCCCCGCCCGTTCAGCACACCGAACTGCCGGATCGTCGTCCCCTCCACGCCCATCGTGTAGAGCACCCGGGAGCCGTCGGCGAGACCGGTGACCATGATGAGCAGCAGCGAACCGATCAGGAACACCACCATCAGGTCGGCCCCGCCGCCGATCAGGTCCTGGAAGGCCCTGACGTAGAACGTCGTCGGCTCGTCCGAGATCGGTTTCTCGCCGACGTAGCCGGCGAGCGCCAGCGGCATCAGCACGAACACGCCGAGACCGAACAGCGCGCCCGCCCGCAGCGCCCGCGAGGTGTCCTTCACGGTGTCCCGGTACTCCGGTGCGAAGGTGGCGCACACCTCCACGCAGAAGCAGGTCCACGCCATGATGTACAGCCAGACCAGCGCCTCGCGCAGACCGGCCGCGCCGTGCAGGTCCCAGTGCAGCCGGGAGGCGTCCCACCGGCCGCTGAGGAAGGGGCCGACCATGAACACCAGCAGCGGCACGAGCAGCATCCCGCCGGTCAGGTACACCACCCACATCGCCGCGTGCAGGCCGACCAGGGCCGCCGCGAACAGCAGCACGATCACGCCCAGACCGACGACGATCGGGAAGGTGAGCCGCACCGGGCCGAACGCCAGGCTCCACCGCTGCCCGGGGAACCACTGCGCCTGCACCAGCGAGCCCACGATCCCGGCGTACACCGACAGCGCGGTGGTCCACGGGAACCAGTAGCCGAAGGACGCCAGCGGCCCGACGACCGGCGCCCGCCGTTTCCAGCCCTCCGTCGCGTAGTGCGCGATGCCCCCGGAGGACTCGGGGAACATCGCCGCCAGTTCGGTGTAGATCCAGTTGGTGACGGCGGCCAGCACCATCGCGGTCGCCCACAGCACGACCGCTCCCCAGCCGCCGAGGCCGCCGATGGAGCCGCCCAGCGAGGCGACCAGCGCGGCCGGCATGGTCAGCGACAGGGCGAAACCGTCGTACCAGCGCATCTTCTTCGGCAGCGCGGGCGCGGCCCCGTCTTCTCGGTCCCCTCGCACGGGTGGCTCGGGGTGTGACGCAACAGGCATGGAGATCCCCCTTCAGGGGTGCTCGGAGCAGGGGCCCTACAGATCGAGGACGAGCCGTGCGCCCGCGCTGCGCGAGACGCAGATCATCATCGTGTCGCCGGCGGCCTGCTCCTCGGGGGTGAGCAGATCGTCGCGGTGGTCCGGCGTTCCGGCGAGGACCTTGGTCTCGCAGGTGCCGCAGATGCCCATCTCGCAGGAGGACGGAACCGGTGTCCCCGACTCGCGCACCGCGTCGAGGACGCTGCGGTCGGCCGGGACGGTCACCTCGGTGCCGGAGCGGGCCAGCTCCACGGTGAAGGCGCCCGCGCCGGCCGGACCGGGCGCCGCCGGGACGGCCGTGAAGCGCTCGGTGTGCAACGGGCCGGGATGCAGGGCGCGTACGGCGTCGAGCAGCCCGCCCGGGCCGCAGGCGTACACCGTCGCCCCGGGACTCGGTGCGAGGTGGGCGGCGAGGTCCGGGCGGCCCGCCTCGTCCTCCGGGACGACCGTGACGTGCCGCGGCGGCAGCTCGCCGAGGAACGCCATCGTGGTGCGCGAGCGGCCCGCGTACAGCATCCGCCAGGGCCGGCCGAGCGCCGTGAGGCGCCCGGCCATGGGCAGCAGCGGTGTGATGCCGATCCCGCCCGCGATCAGTACGTACTCGTCCGCGTCCTCGACCAGCGGGAAGTTGTTGCGCGGCGCCGAGACCGGCAGCACCGTGCCCGGACGCAGCGCGGAGTGCACCAGCCGCGAGCCGCCGCGGCCGTCGTCGACCCGCAGCACCCCGATCCGGTAGTGGGACAGGTCCTCCGGGTCGGAGCACAGCGAGTACTGCCGGACGAGGCCGCCGGCCAGATGCAGGTCCAGGTGTGCGCCGGGCGTCCACGCCGGCAGCCGGCCGCCGCCGGGATCGGCCAGGGTGAGCGCGACGACCCCGTCGGCGGCGTCCTCCCGTGCCGCGACGCGCAGTTCGCGCGGGGCGTCGGCCGGCCGGCTCATGGTCGTGCGCCTTCCGCGTCCACCAGGCCGGCGGTGCGGCGCATCAACTCGTGGAAGGCGCGCCGGTAGTTGAGGGTGAACAGGTCCGCGGGCGCGGAGAACTCCGGCACCTCGGCGTCCCAGGGCACCTCGCGCGGCTCGATGTTCGCGGTGATCGGCAGGTCCTCCAGGTAGACCATCTCCTCGACCCGCAGGCACTCCTCCAGCGAGGCGCCCTTGAAGTCCCGCTCGTTGGCGACGCCCCAGAAGATCCGCACCTCCTCGTAGGACACGGGGGAGGGGAAACCCGCGACCACGCGCAGACCGGCGTCGCCGTAGTGGTAGCTGATGGACGCGAAGCCCGGGGCGGCGCAGTGGTACGCCATCAGGCAGTCGCCCTGCGCGGCCCAGTCGCCCGTTCCGGCGTCCAACTGGTGGTCCATGTACACGTCGATCCCGTCGCGGCGCACCGTCAGCGGCGCGACGACCTCCGGCGTGGGGCCCATCGACACCTGGTGGACGAAGGGGAAGTGCGCCACGTCGCGGAAGTTCTCGATCGCCACGGCGACGCCGGTGCGCGACGACAGCGGTTCGGCGGCGAGCCACACCAGGTCCCGGCCGTGCCACTCCTCCGGGTCGTACAGCCCCGTGACCGGGTTCTCCAGGACCGTCCACACATGGCCGAACCGCTCCACGGCCGGGTAGGTGCGGATCGCGGCCTTCGGCGGGATGCCCGACTGGTCGGCGAGCGAGGGGACGTGGGTGCAGCGGCCGTCCGTGCCGTCGAACCGCCAGCCGTGGTAGGGGCAGCCGAGGGAGCCGTCGGTGACGACGCCCTGCGACAGGTCGGCGCCGCGGTGCGGGCAGCGCCGTGCGTTGACGTGGGCCGTGCCGTCGGACGAGCGCCACACCACGAGCTTCTCGCCGAGCAGCGTCGCGGGCTGCGGGGTGGCGAGGTCGGTGGAACGGGCGACGGGGAACCAGGAGTGGCGCATGGCGCGCTCGGCCTGCTCGCGTTTGGTGGGAGCGGAGGTGGATGAAGACATGAGGGTGTCCTTGGGAGGCGTACCGACGAGTGGTCAGATGCCGACGACGAGCGCGCCGCCGTTGACGGGGATGGTCTGGCCGGTGATGAAGGAGCCCGTGTCGGCGGCGAGGAAGGCCACCACCTCGGAGATCTCCGACGGTTCGGCGAGGCGCCCGATGGGCACGGCCGCGACCTCGGCCTCGTAGTTGGAGTCGGGCACCATGCGGGTGGCGACGGCCCCGGGGGCCACGGCGTTGACCATGATCCGCTCGCTCGCGAACTCCCGGGCGAGGGTCTTCATCAGCCCGAGCTGGGCGGCCTTGGAGACCATGTAGCCGTAGGAGTGCCCGTCGGGAACCTGGCCCCACTGCGACGAGATGAAGATGACGCGTCCCGCCCCGCTCGCGCGCAGGTGCGGCAGGGCGGCCCGGGTCAGGTACAGCGGTGCGCGGACGTTGACCGCGAGCAGCCGTTCGAAGTCGGCGTCGTCGGTCTCGGCGAGGCCCGTCATGGAGAACATCAGCCCGGCGTTGTGCACCAGGACGTCCAGCCCGCCCAGCACCCCGGCGGCGCGGGAGACCAGGTCCTCGGCGCGGTCGCGTGCGGTGATGTCCGCGGTGAAGGGTTCCGCCCGCCCGCCGGCCGCCCGGACCTCGGCGACCGTGCGGTCCAGCGCGTCGGCGTCCAGGTCGGCCAGGGCGAGGGCCGCGCCGCGGGCGGCGAGCGCGAGGGCGTGGGTGCGGCCCATGCCGCGGGCGGCACCGGTGATCAGGGCGCTGCGGCCGGCCAGCGAGCCGGCGGCGGGGGCGCTCACGCCCGCGCCCGGTGCGGCTCGGTGATGTACAGCATGTTGCCGTCCGGGTCGTAGAACGGCCGGTAGCGGTACCACACGCCCGACGGGTGGTTCCAGACGATCTCCTTGTCGGTGACCCACTCGACCCGGCCGTCCAGTGCGGCGTACGCGGCGTCGAGGTCGTCCACCTCGAAGGCGAACGAGTCGAGGCCGGGCGGGTTCTCGGCGTTGACCTCGGTGCGGCGCGGGGCGTGCTCGCCCGCCTCGGAGGCGAACAGGTAGAGCGTCACGTTGCCCAGGTCGATGGCGGCCCACTTCTCCTCGGGCACGTACGGCAGGTGGAAGGGCAGTCCCAGGACGCCGTGGTAGAAGTCCACGAGCCGTTGTACGTCGTGGGTGAGGATGTCCGTGTTGTCGATGCGCTTGAGCTGAAGCACTGCTCGCTCCTCGGGTCGAAGTGCTCGGTCGTTCGGGTCGGTTGACGCGGGTGCCGGGTCAGTCGCCGTTGGCGCCGGTCCGGTTGCCGTGGGTGCGGCAGGGCGGGCCGGCGTGGATGTCCAGCCGGCGGGTGGTGAAGTCGATGCGGACGGCGGCCAGGGTCTGGAAGGCGTCGTCTCGTCCCTCGGGGGCGTGCACGCACACGCCTCCGCCGTGGTCGGCCAGCGCCGCCAGCGCCTGCGCGGGGGTCAGGTCCCGGCCGCGCCCGTGCAGGGCCCGGCGCAGCACCTCGTAGCGCACGAGCGTGTCGGGGTCGGTGCGCGGCTCGGTGTCACCGCCCGCGCCGGGGCGGCTCAGGAAGTGGTTGGTGTGCAGCAGCAGCCCGTCGGGGTCCGGCAGCACGTGCCCGGGTCCGTCGGGCCACAACTCGGCGGCCACCGCACTGCGTCCGGCCCGCCGCCCGCCGACGACGGTGATCGTGGTGGACGCGGAGGTCCGCGCGCCGCCGATGATCCGCAGCCCGTCGGCGACGGTGCCGGCCTCGTCGAGCAGCCGGCGTGCGACGACGTGCACGGGGACGCCGTGGGCGCCGGTGTCGGCGCGGTGGTGGAGGATGTTGAACAGGCAGCCCACCCCGCGGTCGTTCACGCCGATCTTGCCGACGATCCCGTACTCGGTGAGTGTCGTGGTGCGCCCGCCGCCGGCGTGCGGGATCTCCCACTCCAGCCAGTTCGCCGCGAGGCCCGCGTACCAGTCCCAGTTCTGCGCGGCCACCGGTTCCTCGTCGCCGTCGCGCAGCGCGACGACCGTCGAGCACTCGCCCCCCGCGCGGGTGCTCGCGAGGATCTCGGTACGGGCGTTGACCGCCGCGACGGTCTCCACGGGCAGGGCGGCGCCCTCGGCGATGCCCCGGATCTCGGAGGCCAGGTGCGGGGCCCAGGCCTCGACGGCGGCCAGCGCGCGGGCCCCGGGTCCGGACAGGTCCCGCACACCGGCGTGGGCGAACAGCTCCCGGTAGCCGTCGGCGGTGGCGGCCACCCGTTGGCGCCAGGTCTCGCCGAACTCCCTTCCGCGCTCGCGCGGTTCGACCGCGGTCGAGACGAACCGGGTGTGGGTGCCGGTGCCGGTGCCGCTCACCGGTCCACCGCCGGGGCCGGGGCGGAGGGCGGCGGCAGCAGCGGGTGCGCATACGCGGTGACGTCGGCGAGCGGGGCGGTCCAGGCCCGCCCGTCCCCGGCCACGGCCCCGACGAGCCGGGCGAGTTCGGCGAAGCGCTGCGGCCGGCCGATCACCGAGTCGTGGCCGAATCCGCGCTCGGTCAGCAGGTCGAACGTCTCCGGGGTCGGCTCCCAGGAGGCCGAGCGGTGGCCGGCCGGTACGGGCGCACCGGCGGCGGTGAGCGCGGCCGGTCCCTTCTCGATCCCGGCCCGCTGCTCGGCCGCGGACACCTTGTCGCCGAGCAGGTGCAGATGGCGGGCGTACGCCTCGCCCTCGCCGAGCCGTCCCGCCTCCGCGTCCACGTCGAAGGTGAACGACACGGCGGCCCCGGCTCCGGAGGGCCGGGCGAAGTCGGTCCCGGACGGGATGGGGGGCGGGGCGGGTGCGGGCAGCGACATGGTCTGCTCCTTGCGTATCCAGAGATGCGTGGCGCTGCGCATCCGGGCAGTGATGTGCTTCCGGGGATACGCATTGCGTTAAGCCGGGACGCTAGGGCTCGTAATGCGTGAACGCAAGGGGTTGGTGCTGCGTAATGCGAAAAGTTTTACGGCGTTGTGGTGCGCAAAGGTGGAGCGGATGCCCGCCCAGGCCTCGCAATGCGTGGTCCGTGTGCCGTCCGGGCGGCCTAGGATCTGGCCATGACCATCGAACTCGACAGCCTCGACCGGGCGATCATCGCCGAGCTGGAGCAGGACGGACGCCGGGCCTTCCGGGAGATCGCGCGGTCTCTGGACGTCTCCGAGGGCACCGTGCGCAGCCGGTTCCGCCGGCTCGAGGACGGCGGCATCCTCAAGATCACCGCCTTCGCCGACCCGGGCCGCTTCAGCACCGCCCGGCTGGCGCTGCTGTTCCTCAAGGTCGCGCCCGAGCACCACGACCACGTCGTAACGGAGCTGACGGCGTGCGCCGAGGTCAGTTACGTCTCCACGACGCTCGGCAGGGCCGATGTCTTCGCCCAGGTCCTCACCGCCGACGACACCGAGCTGTGGAGGTTCCTCCAGGAGCGCGTTCGCCCCCTCGACGGCGTGATCGAGACCGAGTGCATGCTCGAGGTCGCCGTGCACAAGCTGTGGTTCGACAAGAACGGCTCCGCCGGAGGCGCCGCACGACCCCAGTCCCGCGCGGCAGCGCCGCTCGGGCCCAGGGCTCTGAACGAGAGCCCCTAGTGCTGCACTAGCTCCGCCGCAGCAGCCGCGTCGCGCCCGCCGCCACCGTCGTTGCCAGGGTCCAGCCGAGCAGGACCAGTGCCGCGGCGAGCCACTGCCAGCCGCCGCGCAGCTGCCACTCGCCCGCCTGGCCCAGGTCGACGACCGGCAGCAGCAGGTCCAGGGCGAACAGGGCGGGGTTCCACTCCGGGTGGCCGCCGGGGTCGGCCGGGGGCGGGCCCGCGCGCGCGAAGGCGAGCGAGCCGGCCGCCCACAGCACCGCCATCCACACCGCGGCGCGGCCCGGCCGGTACCCGTAGGCCACCGTCCAGTCCTGGAGGTAGCCCACGAGCTTGGCGGCGAGCGGCAGGGTCTCGCGGCGGCGGCGCTGCTTGGCGAGCAGCACCTCGCGCGCGTCCACGTCCTCGCCCGCCTCCCGCAGTACGGCGGCCAGGCGCTCGTACGGCTCCGGGTTGTACTCGGCGGTCGCCGCCGCCACCCAGTTCAACCGCTCGGTCAGCGGGAACGGGCCCTGCGGCACCAGGTTCTCGTAGGCGAAGCCGCCCATGTGCAGGCTGCCCGGCGCGGGCCAGCTGCTCGCCCGGTCGACGAGGGTGACGACCCGCGCCCCGGACAGCAGCACCTGCCCGCGCGGCGGCCGCTCCCCGAGGAAGCGCAGCTCCGGCGTCTGCACCCGGCGCAGCGACAGCACCTGCTCGTCGGTGAGGGTGAAACGGGCCCGCTCCAGATCGACCGCGTCACCGAACCGCCCGTCGTCCAGACGCACCCCGCCCCGGCACTCGAAGGGCTGAATCCGCGTCCCGTGCGCGGGCGTCACCCCGCTCAGCGGTCCGCCGACGCCCGCCGGGGTGAGGTACAGCGTGCGCTCCACCGTGAGCTGCGGCGCGTTCAGCGCGAACCGCTCCCGCGGGTTGGCGAGCCGCGCCCCGCGCAGGCTCAGCGACACGCCGATCTTCGCGCTGCGCAGGCTGAACTCGCCGTACGACTCCAGCAGCTCCGCCTGGAGGTCCTGGCCCACCGTCATCCCGTCGGCGGCGATCGAGCGGCCGGCGCGGTCCCGGTGCACGACCGCCTGGTTGAGGAGCAGGTCCGTGCCGATGTGCGCGTCGGTCAGCCGTATCCCGCCGGTGAACCGGCAGCGCGGCAGATGCAGGTCGCCCTCGGTGCGCACGCGGGCCGCCTCCAGCCGCGGCACCGAGCAGTCCACCAGCCGCACGGTGGTGAAGTGCGCCTCCGGCAGCAGGACCTCCTGGTCGAACCGGCAGCCGTTCAGCTCCATGTACGGCAGCACCGCGCCCCCGGCGAGGTCCAGGGCGCCCGTGACCCGCAGGCCGCGGAGCTTCAGGGACGACACGCGCCCGGCGAGCGCGGGCGGCCCGTCCAGGAGCAGCCAGCAGACGACGCGCGCCCGCACGGTCCGCTCGGGCCCCCACGGCTGCCCGCCGTGCGGATCGTCCACCACGGCGTCGCCGCTGCGCAGGTCGTACACGCTGCCGTTGCGGAAGGCCTGCCACATTCCCGCCTCGGTGGCGGTCAGGTCGTCGGACAGGTCACCGGAGTCTAAGCCGGCCCCCTCGGCCACGATCCTCCCTCCCTCCCCGGCTACTCGCTGGTTGACTACGCTTCGTACAACCGGTCATGCCCGATCGGTGACGCTCTGAACACGAAATGTGAAGGGGACCTTCCGTGTTCCGTACCAGCCACTGGTACGGCGTTCTGTATCAGCCACTGATACGGACGGACGGTGCCCGCGCGCGGTCTGAGAGAATTGACACCGTGATCTCCCGAATCGATCTGCGCGGCGACGCCCTCCCCGAGGGACCCGCCCTGCGCGACCTGCTGCCCCGAGCCGACTTCGACGTCTCGGCCGCCCTGGAGAAGGTGCGCCCGATCTGCGAGGCCGTGCATCATCGCGGCGACGCGGCGCTGATCGACTTCGCCGAGAAGTTCGACGGCGTACGTCTGGAGTCGGTGCGGGTCCCGGTCCAGGCGATCGAGGACGCGCTGGAGAAGCTCGACCCGGACGTGCGCGCGGCCCTGGAGGAGTCCGTCCGGCGCGCCCGGCTCGTCCACCGCGAGCAGCGCCGCGCCACGCACACCACCCAGGTGGTGCCCGGCGGCTCGGTGACCGAGAAGTGGGTGCCCGTCGAGCGCGTCGGGCTGTACGCGCCGGGCGGCCGGTCGGTCTACCCGTCCTCCGTGGTCATGAACGTCGTGCCCGCCCAGGAGGCCGGCGTCGAGTCGATCGCGCTCGCCTCGCCGGCCCAGGCCGAGTTCGGCGGGCTGCCGCACCCGACGATCCTCGCCGCCTGCGCCCTGCTCGGCGTCGACGAGGTGTACGCGGCGGGCGGCGCCACCGCCGTGGCGATGTTCGCCCACGGCACCGAGTCCTGCGCGCCCGCCAACATGGTCACCGGCCCCGGCAACATCTGGGTCGCCGCCGCCAAGCGCTACTTCACCGGCAAGATCGGCATCGACACCGAGGCCGGCCCCACCGAGATCGCGATCCTCGCGGACGCCACCGCCGACCCGGTGCACGTGGCCTCCGACCTGATCAGCCAGGCCGAGCACGACCCGCTGGCCGCCGCCGTCCTGGTCACCGACTCCGTGGAACTCGCGGACGCGGTCGAGAAGGAGCTGGAGCCGCAGGTCGCGGCGACGAAGCACATCGAGGACCGGATCCGCCCGGCGCTGTCCGGCAAGCAGTCCGCGATCGTCCTGGTCGACGGCCTCGACGAGGGCCTGAAGGTGGTCGACGTCTACGGCGCCGAGCACCTGGAGATCCAGACGGCCGACGCGGCGGCGGTCGCCGACCGGGTGCGCAACGCCGGAGCGGTCTTCGTCGGCCCCTGGGCGCCCGTCTCGCTCGGCGACTACGCGGCCGGTTCCAACCACGTGCTTCCCACCGGCGGCTGCGCCTGCCACTCCTCGGGCCTGTCCGTCCAGTCCTTCCTGCGCGGCATCCACATCGTGGACTACACCCGGGACGCCCTCGCCGAGGTCGCCCACCACGTGGTGACGCTGGCGGAGGCGGAGGACCTCCCGGCGCACGGCGCGGCGATCAAGGCGAGGTTCGGCTGGAAGGTACCGACGAGCAAGTGAGCGGCAAGTGAGCTTCGGAATCGACGATCTTCCCGTACGGGACGAGCTGCGCGGCAAGTCCCCTTATGGCGCGCCCCAGTTGGACGTCCCCGTACGGCTGAACACGAACGAGAACCCCTACCCGCTGCCCGAGCCGCTGGTCGAGCGGATCGCCGAGCGGGTGCGCGAGGCCGCCCGCAGCCTCAACCGCTATCCCGACCGGGACGCGGTGGAGCTGCGCACCGAGCTCGCCGGGTACCTGACGAGGACGGGCGGCCACCGGGTCGGCGTCGAGAACGTCTGGGCGGCCAACGGCTCCAACGAGGTCATCCAGCAGCTGCTCCAGACCTTCGGCGGTCCGGGCCGCACCGCGATCGGCTTCGAGCCCTCGTACTCCATGCACGCGCTCATCGCGCGCGGCACGGGCACGGGCTGGATCTCCGGGCCGCGCCGCGAGGACTTCACGATCGACCTCGCCGCCGCCGAGCGGGCGATCGCGGAGCACCGCCCGGACGTCGTCTTCGTGACCACCCCCAACAACCCCACCGGCAACGCGGTGTCGCAGGAGACGGTCCTCGCGCTGTACGAGGCGGCGCAGGCGGCCAAGCCGTCCATGGTGATCGTGGACGAGGCGTACATCGAGTTCAGCCATGGCGCCTCGCTGCTGCCGCTGCTCGAGGGCCGGCCGAACCTGGTCGTCTCCCGCACCATGTCCAAGGCGTTCGGCGCCGCCGGTCTGCGCCTGGGCTACCTCGCGGCGCACCCGGCGGTCGTGGACGCCGTGCAGCTGGTCCGGCTGCCGTACCACCTCTCGGCGGTCACGCAGGCGACGGCACTGGCCGCCCTGGAACACACCGACACGCTGCTGGGCTATGTCGAGCAGCTGAAGGCCGAGCGGGACCGGCTGGTCGGCGAACTGCGCGCGATCGGCTACGACGTGACCGAGTCGGACGCCAACTTCATCCAGTTCGGGCGGTTCGAGGACGCCCACACCGCCTGGCGGCGGATCCTGGACCGGGGCGTCCTGGTCCGGGACAACGGCGTACCGGGATGGCTGCGGGTCACCGCGGGAACGCCTAAGGAGAACGACGCGTTCCTCGACGCGGTACGGGAACTGAAGAAGGAACAGGAGCAGAGCGGATGACTCGCGAGGGACGCGTCGGAAGGGTCGAGCGCACCACCAAGGAGACCTCGGTCCTGGTCGAGATCGACCTCGACGGCACCGGCAGGACCGACATCGCCACCGGCGTCGGCTTCTACGACCACATGCTCGACCAGCTCGGCCGGCACGGTCTGTTCGACCTGACCGTGAAGACGGACGGCGACCTGCACATCGACTCCCACCACACCATCGAGGACACGGCCCTCGCGCTGGGCGCCGCCTTCAAGCAGGCGCTCGGCGACAAGGTGGGCATCTACCGCTTCGGCAACTGCACGGTCCCGCTGGACGAGTCCCTCGCCCAGGTCACCGTCGACCTGTCCGGCCGCCCGTACCTCGTGCACACCGAGCCCGAGAACATGGCGCCGATGATCGGCGAGTACGACACCACGATGACCCGCCACATCCTGGAGTCCTTCGTCGCCCAGGCGCAGATCGCGCTGCACGTGCACGTGCCCTACGGGCGCAACGCGCACCACATCGTGGAGTGCCAGTTCAAGGCCCTGGCCCGGGCGCTGCGGTACGCGTCCGAGCGCGACCCGCGCGCGGCCGGCATCATCCCCTCCACGAAGGGCGCGCTGTGACCGGTCTGTCCACCCTGCTGATCGTCGTCGGCCTGTTCCTGCTCGGCGGCATCATCTCCTTCGTCAAGCAGCAGATGCCGAAGAGCCTCGTCGTGCTGCTGTCCATCGGCGCGGCGATGTGCCTCGTCGCGGGCGTGATGCGGCTGGAGGTGTGGAATTGAGCACCGGCGCGAAAAGGGTGGTCGTCTTCGACTACGGCTTCGGCAACGTCCGCTCCGCCGAGCGGGCCCTCGCCCGCGCGGGAGCCGACGTCGAGATCACCCGCGACTACGACGCGGCGATGAACGCCGACGGTCTGCTGGTGCCGGGCGTGGGGGCGTTCGCCGCCTGCATGCGGGGCCTGAAGGACGTGCGCGGCGACTGGATCATCGACCGCCGGCTGTCCGGCGGGCGCCCGGTGATGGGCATCTGCGTCGGTATGCAGGTCCTCTTCGCGCGCGGCATCGAGCACGGGGTGGAGGCCGAGGGCCTGGACGAGTGGCCCGGCACGGTCGAGCCGCTCCAGGCGGACATCGTGCCCCACATGGGCTGGAACACCGTTCAGGCGCCGGCCGGCTCGGAGCTGTTCGCCGGCCTGGACGCGGACGCCCGCTTCTACTTCGTGCACTCCTACGCCGTCCACGACTGGCGGCTGGAGACCCACAACCCGGCGCTGAACGCCCCCAAGGTGACCTGGGCGACGCACGGCAAGCCCTTCGTGGCCGCCGTGGAGAACGACGCCCTGTGGGCCACCCAGTTCCACCCCGAGAAGTCCGGCGACGCCGGAGCGCAGCTGCTCACCAACTGGATCGGAACCCTGTAGAGACATGGCCAAGCTCGAACTCCTCCCCGCCGTCGACGTCCGCGACGGCCAGGCCGTGCGCCTCGTGCACGGCGAGTCCGGCACGGAGACCTCGTACGGCTCTCCGCTGGAGGCCGCCCTGGCCTGGCAGCGCGCGGGCGCCGAGTGGCTGCACCTGGTGGACCTGGACGCCGCGTTCGGCACCGGCGACAACCGCGAGCTGATCTCCGAGGTCGCCAAGGCCATGGACATCAAGGTGGAGCTGTCCGGCGGCATCCGCGACGACGACACCCTCGCCGCCGCCCTGGCCACCGGCTGCACCCGCGTGAACCTCGGCACCGCCGCCCTGGAGTCCCCCGAGTGGGTCGCCGAGGTCATCGCCCGGCACGGCGACAGGATCGCGGTCGGCCTGGACGTACGGGGCACCACGCTGCGCGGCCGCGGCTGGACCCGCGACGGCGGCGACCTGTACGAGACGCTGGAGCGCCTCGACAAGGAGGGCTGCGCGCGCTACGTCGTCACCGACATCGCCAAGGATGGCACCCTTCAGGGCCCCAACCTGGAGCTGCTGAAGAACGTCTGCGCGGCGACCGACCGCCCGGTGGTGGCGTCGGGCGGTGTCTCCTCGCTCGACGACCTGCGGGCGCTCGCCGGCCTCGTGCCGCTCGGTGTCGAGGGCGCCATCGTCGGGAAGGCCCTGTATGCGAAGGCGTTCACCCTGGAAGAGGCCTTGGAGGCAGTGGCGTCATGACGTCGGAAGCCGTACGGCGCGTGCAGAGCGGAAGTCCTTGGGAAGAGACATTCGGTTACGCGTGCGCCGTAGCGGCGGGCGACCGGGTCCTGGTGGCCGGCACGACGGCCTTCAAGGGCCGTGTGCTGTACGGGGAGGGCGATCCGTACGAGCAGGCGAAGGTCGCGTTCACCAGCGCGCTGGAAGCGATCGCCGAGTTCGGACTGGGCCCCGGGGCGGTGGTCCGGACCCGGCTGTACCTGACCCATCTGCGGGACGTGGACGAGGTGGGCAGGGCCCACAAGGAACTGTTCGACCTGGTGCGTCCGGTCTCGACCCTGCTGGTCGTCGAGGGCTTCGTGGATCCGCGCATCCTGGTCGAGATCGAGCTAGAGGCATACAGAGGAGCCGTGGATTCATGACCCTGGCGGTCCGAGTCATCCCCTGCCTGGACGTGGACGGCGGCCGGGTGGTCAAGGGCGTCAACTTCCAGAACCTGCGTGACGCCGGCGACCCCGTCGAGATGGCCAAGGTGTACGACTCCGAGGGCGCCGACGAGTTGACGTTCCTGGACATCACCGCGTCCTCGGGCGACCGGGAGACGACGTACGACGTGGTGCGCCGCACCGCCGAGCAGGTGTTCATCCCGCTGACGGTGGGCGGCGGCGTCCGCACCACCGAGGACGTGGACAAGCTGCTGCGGGCGGGCGCGGACAAGGTGGGCGTCAACACGGCCGCGATCGCCCGCCCGGAGCTGATCCGGGAGATCGCCGAGCGCTTCGGCCGCCAGGTGCTGGTCCTGTCGGTGGACGCCCGCCGCACTCCCTCCGGGAGCTTCGAGGTCACCACCCACGGCGGCCGCCGGGGCACCGGCATCGACGCGGTGGAGTGGGCGCACCGGGCGGCGGAGCTGGGCGCGGGCGAGATCCTGCTCAACTCGATGGACGCGGACGGCACGAAGGACGGCTACGACCTGGAGATGATCGCGGCCGTCCGCAGGCACGTGACGATACCGGTGATCGCCTCGGGCGGCGCCGGCAAGCTCGCCGACTTCCCTCCGGCCGTAACTGCGGGCGCGGACGCGGTCCTTGCCGCCTCGGTCTTCCACTTCGGCGACCTGCGCATCGGCCAGGTCAAGGAGGCACTGCGCGGGGCGGGACACCCCGTTCGGTAGCCCGAGACAGCATGGCCCCGGTCGCCCCGTAGCGGCCGGGGCCTTCTCGTGCCGATACGCGAAAGAGAAGTTGCGCAATTCCTGTTGTGCAACTTTCCTTTCGTATCTATGGTGGGTGCATGCCACGCGAGGAGAACCGGAAAGTCACCGATCTGGGCACGCTCAAGGCGCTCGCCCATCCATTGCGCATGAAGCTCTACCGGCTGCTGTTCGTGGCCGAGGCGGCGACCGCCTCACACCTGGCCGAACAGGTGGACGAAGCCGTGTCCCTGGTCAGCTACCACCTGCGCAAGCTCGCCGAGCACGGTCTGATCGAGGCGGCCGAGCCGCGCAGCGGGGACGCGCGGGAACGCTGGTGGCAGCCGGCCTCGGACGGCGTCTCCATCCGCGACGAGGACTTCCGGGACGCGCCGGAGAAGGTGACGGCGCACCTCGCGGCCTCCCGGCTCTTCCTGGAGCAGCGCGTCGAGATGTACCGCACCTACCTCGACGAGCGCCTCCACTGGGGGCGGGAGTGGAACGACGCCGCGTTCGACTCGGAGTCGCTGCTGCGGCTGACGGCCGCCGAACTGGCCGAGCTCAAGAAGGACGTGCACGACCTGTTGACGAAGTACGACGAGCAGGGCCGGGCCCGCGAGGCGGCCGGCGAGACCGAAGGGCGCGAACACGTCGCGCTGCACACGTACGCCTTCCCGTTCCGCGTCTGAGAGAGGTCACCGCCTTGACCACCGCGTCTGCGATATCCGCCGGCGAACGTGCAGCCGAGCGCCCCGCCCACCGCGACGGCAACGTCCTGCGCTGGCTCGCCGCCTACACCGCCTCGATGATGGGCGACAACGTCTACTACCTCGCCCTGTCCTGGGCGGCCATCCGTGCCGGGTCACCCGCGCAGGCCGGAGTGGTGATGGCGGTCGGCGCGCTGCCCAGGGCGCTGCTGATGCTGGGCGGGGGAGTGATCGCCGACCGGCTCGGGCCGCGCAGGGTCGTGATCGGCAGCGACGCCGTACGCTGCGCCGCCGTCCTGGCGGTGGCCGCCCTGCTGTGGCTCGCCAGCCCCGGCCTGTGGCTGCTGGCCCTGCTCGCCCTCGTCTTCGGCACCGTCGACGCCGTGTTCATGCCCGCGGTGGGCGCCCTGCCCGCGCGGGTGACGAGCCGGGACCAGCTCGCGCGCGTGCAGGGCATGCGGGGGCTGGCGATCAGGTTCGCGAGCGTCGTCGGCGCCCCGCTCGGCGGCCTCGGCGTCGCACTCGGCGGAGCCGCGGCGGCGTTCGGGTGCGCCGGACTGCTGATCGCCGTGTCCCTCCCACTGCTGCTCTCCGTACGGATCCGGGACCTGCCGCAGGACGACGCCGCCGGCACCGCCGACAGCACCCCCTGGCGCGACCTGGTGGCGGGCCTGCGCTACATCCGCCGCCACCGTGTCCTCGGCCCGCTGATGCTGGCCATCGTCTTCGGCGACCTCGGCTTCGTCGCCCCCCTCAACGTGGGCCTGGCCCTGCTGGCCGACCAGCGCGGCTGGGGCGCCTCCGGGATGGGCTGGGTACTGGCGGGATTCGGCACGGGGGCGGGCGCGGCCTCCCTGCTGCTGGCGGTGCGCGGCCGGCTGCCGCACGCCGGACACGTGGCCGCGTACATGATCCTGGCCGGCTCCGTGGCCATCGGTGCCCTCGCCTTCGTCCCGAGCGTCGTCGCCGCCGCCTCGGTGGCCGTACTGATCGGCCTCCTCGTCGGACTCAGCGGCGCCCTGTGCGGCGCACTGCTGCAGACCCAGACCGATCCGGCCTACCTCGGGCGGGTCACCGCCGTGGGCGGCCTGATCAGCCTCGGCTTCGCCCCGCTCAGCATGCCGCTGTCGGCCGCCGCGATCGGGGCCTGGGGGACCGGCCCGGTGTTCGTCGTCAGCGCGGCGGTGTGCGGTCTGGGCGGGGTCGTGGCCCTGGCCGCCCCCGCCCTGCGCCGCGCCGAACTGCCCCGCTGACCCCGCCGGAGCGGCGCGGCGGGGTTCAGAGCCCCAACTGCTTGGTCTCCGACAGCTTGGTGATCGCGTCCTGGTCGCCGACCGTCTCGACCCGGGCCGTGCCCTGCCGGCCGAACGCGAACAGCAGCAGCTCCGACGGCTCGCCCGTCACCGTCACCACCGGCGTGCCCCGGTGCGCGACGGCCGTCCGACCGTCGGGGCGGCGCAGGACCAGGCCGGTGGGGATGCCCCGGCCCAGCAGCCGGGCGGTGCGCTCCAGCCGGGACCACAGGGTCTCCTGGAAGACCGGGTCGAGTTCGCGCGGCGTCCAGTCGGGCTGGGCGCGTCGCACGTCCTCGGTGTGGACGTAGAACTCGACGGTGTTGGCCGCCTCGTCGATCTGCTTGAGCTGGAAGGGTGAGAAGCGGGGCGGGCCGGTACGGATCAGCTGGATCAGCTCCTCGTACGGCTTCGCCGCGTACTCCTCCATCACCTTCTGGAGGCGGGGCGCCAGCGGCTTGATCAGCACACCCCCGGCCGCGTCGGGACGCCGCTCGCGCACCACCACGTGCGCCGCCAGGTCCCGGGTGAGCCACCCCTCGCAGAGGGTGGGCGCCTCAGGGCCGGCGGTCTCCAAGAGATCGGCGAGAAGGAGCCGTTCACGCTTGGCAAAGGTCGACATGTGGTCAGCCTACGACCACGCAGCGAGTCCGCCCACCCGTCGACCGGCCACCCCGGGCGCCGAGCCGCCCAAGGGCCGGGCGCCCGAAAAGCCCCCGTCGCGCCACGTCGCTCAGCCAGTGGAACGCCGCCCCGGACGCCGGTCCCGCGCGGCACAATGGCACCCATGACCAGCACGCCCGGTACGCCCACGCCCAGCAGCCTCGACCAGGAGATCGCGCGCCGCCTCAAGCGCAGCGCCGACGGGCTCCTGCCCGCCATCGCCCAGCAGTACGACACCGGCGAGGTACTGATGCTCGGCTGGATGGACGACGAGGCGCTGCACCGCACGCTGACCACCGGCCGCTGCACCTACTGGTCGCGCAGCCGCCGGGAGTACTGGGTCAAGGGCGACACCTCCGGGCACGTGCAGCACGTCAAGTCCGTCGCCCTGGACTGCGACGCCGACACCGTGCTGGTCAAGGTCGACCAGGTGGGCGCCGCCTGCCACACCGGCGACCGCACCTGCTTCGACGCCGACGTCCTGCTGAAGGACGCCGGTTCCGGCGCGCCGGCCCAAGGTCAGTAGGGTCAGCCGCCATGGACCTCGAGACGTTCCGCAAACTCGCCACCGACCGCCGCGTCATCCCGGTCACCCGCAAGCTCCTCGCCGACGGCGACACCCCGGTCGGGCTCTACCGCAAGCTCGCCGCCGAGCGCCCCGGCACCTTCCTGCTGGAGTCCGCGGAGAACGGCAGTACGGCGTACACCTGGTCCCGGTACTCCTTCGTCGGCGTCCGCAGCGCCGCCACCCTCACCGAGCGCGGCGGCCAGGCCCACTGGCTCGGCGCCCCGCCCGTCGGCGTCCCCGCCGAGGGCGACCCGCTCGCCGCGCTGCGCACCACCGTCGAGACCCTGCACACCCCCCGCGACCTGGCCCACGACCTGGGCCTGCCGCCCTTCACCGGAGGCATGGTCGGCTACCTCGGCTACGACATCGTGCGCCGACTGGAGAAGATCGGCCCCGGTGAGCGCGACGACCTGCGGCTGCCCGAGCTGACCATGCTGCTCACCTCCGAGCTCGCGGTCCTCGACCACTGGGACGGCACGGTCCTGCTGATCGCCAACGCGATCAACCACAACGACCTGGACACCGGCGTCGACGAGGCGTACGCCGACGCCGTGGCCCGCCTGGACGCCATGGAGGCGGACCTGTCCCGCCCGGTCGTCCAGCCGCCCGCCGCGCTGCCGCCCTCCGAACTGCCCGAGTACACCTCGCTGTGGGGCGGCGAGGACTTCCAGGCGGCCGTGGAGGACGTCAAGGAGCGCATCCGCGCGGGCGAGGCCTTCCAGGTCGTCCCCTCGCAGCGCTTCGAAACGCCGTGCACGGCGAGCGCGCTGGACGTCTACCGGGTGCTCAGGGCCACCAACCCCTCGCCGTACATGTACCTGTTCCGGTTCCCCTGCGGGGACGGAGACGCCTTCGACGTCGTCGGGTCCAGCCCGGAAGCCCTGGTGAAGGTCGAGGACGGGCGGGCCATGGTCCACCCCATCGCCGGCACCCGGCCGCGCGGCGCCACCCCGCAGCAGGACCAGGCCCTCGCCGAGGAACTGCTCGCCGACCCCAAGGAACGCGCCGAGCACCTGATGCTCGTCGACCTCGGGCGCAACGACCTGGGCCGGGTCTGCGAGCCGGGCTCCGTGGAGGTCGTCGACTTCATGTCCGTCGAGCGGTACTCGCACGTCATGCACATCGTCTCCACCGTGACCGGACGGGTCGCGGCGGGCCGCACCGCCTTCGACGTGCTGACCGCCTGCTTCCCGGCCGGCACCCTGTCGGGCGCGCCGAAGCCGCGGGCCATGCAGATCATCGACGAACTCGAGCCGTCCCGGCGGGGGTTGTACGGCGGCTGCGTGGGCTACCTGGACTTCGCCGGCGACTCCGACACCGCCATCGCCATCCGCACCGCCCTGCTGCGAGACGGCACCGCCTACGTCCAGGCGGGCGCCGGCGTCGTCGCCGACTCCGACCCGGTGGCCGAGGACACCGAGTGCCGCAACAAGGCGGCGGCCGTGCTGCGGGCGGTGCACACCGCGAACCGGCTGGGACAGTAGGGCGTTTCTCACGTCCGGCACATGAACCCCGGATGACACGGCGCCCGCGGTCCGAGCGATAGTGGAGTACGTGACTGCCCTACCTCACCCCCGTTCCGAAGCCGCCGCACCCGCCCGGTCCGGCCGCCGCAGCCTCGCCGTCGCCCTGCTGTGCGGCGCGCTCGGCGCGGCCGTGGCGCTGCTCGCCACCCGGCAGCGCTGGGCGGAGGGCACCGCGACGGTGGCCGGCGGCGCCTTCCCGCTGACCGCCAAGGGCAGCGAGGTCACGGGCGTGCCCGCGGCGCTGGCCATAGTGGGCCTGGCCGCGCTCGTCGCCGTCTTCGCCGTCCGCCGCTCCGGCCGCGTCCTGGTCGCCGTGCTGCTCGCGCTCTCCGGCGCGGGCACGGTCGCCGCCGCCCTGCTCGGCGCCACCGACGGCGGCGCCCTCGACGAGAAGGCCGCCCAGGTCTCCGGCGACACCGCCGCGACCGCCGCCGCGCTCAGCCACACCGGCTGGCCCTACGTCGCGGCCGTCGGCGGGGCGCTGCTGCTCCTGGCGGGCCTGCTCGCCCTGCGCTACGGCCGCCTGTGGCCGGCCATGTCCGGCCGCTACGAGCGCTCCGGCGCCCCCCGCACCCGCGCGACCCGCCCGGTCGACCCCGACCGCCCCGAGGACCTGTGGAAGGCCCTCGACCGGGGCGAGGACCCGACCGGCTCCGGACCCGCCTGACCGCCGCCAGGCCGGGGCGCGCTTCGCGCCGGGCCCGGACGGCGGTCGCGAGGAGCCACCCCCGCTCACGTCGGGTGCACGGGTACGGGACAATGGAGCCGAGCGTCCGGCTCAGACAAGAACACAGCAACGAGGAGCAAGTCATGGCGGGCAGCAGCCACGGTCACACCCCGGCCGCCTGGACCGGTGTCATCATCGCCTTCATCGGTTTCTGCGTCGCGGGCGCCTTCATGGTGATGGCCCAGCCGGTCGGCTTCTGGGCCGGCATGGGGATCGTGCTCGCCGGCGGCGTCGTCGGCGGCATCATGCGCATGATGGGCCTCGGCCAGAAGAACGAGCACCCGGTGCACCAGGTCGGCCCGCGCGAGCCGGCCCGCGCCGAGAGCTGAGGTCCGCACGGGGCGGACCCGTACCATTCGACAGCCCAAGGGGCGGCCCGGTGCCGCCCCTCGCGCGTGAGTGACCGGTCCGGGGCAGAATGCGAGGCGTGAATCCCGACAGCCGGAGGGTGACGCACGGCCGGACGCCCGTACCCCGCCCGCGGCGCACCCAGGACGCCCCCGCCCTTCCCCCGCACGCCACGGCCGTGCTCAGGCGGCTCGCGGTCCCGGCCGGGGTCCTGACCGCCGTCGCCGGCGCCTTCGCCTACGTCGGGGCCGTGGACCCCAACCAGCCCGGCCACTACCCGGTCTGCCCCCTGCTGCGCTACGCCGGTCTCTACTGCCCCGGCTGCGGCGGGCTGCGCGGCGCCCACGCCTTCATCCGCGGCGATTTCATGACGGCCCTGCACGACAACGCCCTGGCCGCCGTGGGCTATCCGGTCTTCGCCGTGGTGTGGACGCTGTGGGTCCTGCGCGCCGTGCGCGGGCGGCCGCCGCGCCTCGTGCTCGGGACGGCGCACCTGTGGAGCCTCGGCGCCCTGCTGCTGGTGTTCACCGTTGCCCGGAACCTGCCGTTCGGCGGCTGGCTCCATCCTTGATCGGGCCCGGTATGTCCAGGTAGTGGGACCGCCGTCGACCGGATGCGAGGTCGGCGCCCGCCTCCGGATACCATCGCAGTAACCACCGGTTCCACCCGCCTGATCGGTTCGCGGCGGACCGCCGGAGGCCGTTCGACCCGCTGGAACAGTCCACCGTCTGGAAGGGGGCCGCTCGCGTGAGTGTGCTCGACGAGATCATCGACGGAGTCCGTGCCGACCTTTCGGAGCGGCAGGCGCGCGTCAGCCTCGACGAGCTCAAGGAGCGCGCGGCGAAGGCGCCCGCGGCCAAGGACGGGGCCGCCGCGCTGCGCGGTGACGGCGTCAAGGTGATCTGCGAGGTCAAGCGCTCCAGCCCGTCCAAGGGAGCACTGGCCGCGATCGCCGACCCGGCCGGGCTCGCCGCGGACTACGAGGCGGGCGGCGCCTCCGTCATCTCGGTGCTGACCGAGCAGCGCCGCTTCGGCGGCTCGCTGGCCGACCTGGAGGCGGTCCGCGCGCGCGTGGACATCCCGGTCCTGCGCAAGGACTTCATCGTCACCTCGTACCAGCTGTGGGAGGCCCGGGCCTACGGCGCCGACCTCGCCCTGCTGATCGTCGCCGCCCTGGACCAGCCGGCCCTGGAGTCGCTGATCGAGCGCGCGGTGTCCATCGGGCTCACCCCGCTCGTCGAGGTCCACGACGAGGAGGAGGTCGAGCGCGCGGTGGACGCGGGCGCCAAGGTGATCGGCGTCAACGCACGCAACCTGAAGACGCTCGAGGTCGACCGCGACACCTTCGAGCGGGTGGCCCCGGAGATCCCGGACGGCCTCGTCAAGATCGCCGAGTCCGGCGTGCGCGGCCCGCACGACCTCATCGCCTACGCCAACGCCGGCGCCGACGCGGTCCTGGTCGGCGAGTCTCTCGTCACCGGCCGCGACCCGAAGACGGCGGTCGCCGACCTGGTGGCGGCCGGCGCGCACCCGGCGCTGCGGCACGGGCGGAGCTGAGCGAGCCGCTCACCCGAGTGGCCGTACGCCGGTAGAGTGTGCCCCGATGACCCTCCCGATCGCCGAACCCTTCCGGGACCCGTACGCCCGCCTCGCGCGCGGCTGCCGGCCCCGTGGCTGCCGCGCGCCCGCACGCCGTGTGCACGGCCGCAGGGTGCGGTACGTCATCGGTGACGAACCGGGCCAGGTCAACGGCATGCGATGGCGTCGCCCGCGTGCGCGCCACCAGCGGTGAGCTGAGCCGAGTCGTCCGGCCCCGGGCCGGACGCCCCGCCCTTGCCGCTCCCGGCCCGTGCCGCCGTACCGCGACCGCGGTCCGCCCGCCGGCCGAGCGGCCCGCCCGCTGACGCCCGTGCCCGCACACCCGGAGCACGGCACGCGCACGCGACCACCGTGACCTCAGACCCACCGATCCCGGGGCAGACGCCCCTGTGAGGTATCCGCATGCCCAGCGAGTTCTTCATTCCCGACCCGGAGGGCCAGGTGCCGAGCGCCGAGGGCTACTTCGGCGCGTTCGGCGGCAAGTTCATCCCGGAGGCGCTCGTCGCCGCCGTGGACGAGGTCGCCGTCGAGTACGACAAGGCGAAGGCCGATCCCGAGTTCGCCCGCGAGCTCGACGACCTGCTCGCCCACTACACCGGCCGTCCCAGCGCCCTCACCGAGGTGCGCCGCTTCGCCGAGCACGCCGGCGGCGCCCGTGTGTTCCTCAAGCGCGAGGACCTCAACCACACCGGCTCCCACAAGATCAACAACGTGCTCGGTCAGGCCCTGCTCACCAAGCGGATGGGCAAGACCCGGGTGATCGCCGAGACCGGCGCGGGACAGCACGGCGTCGCGACCGCGACCGCCTGCGCGCTCTTCGGTCTCCAGTGCACGATCTACATGGGTGAGATCGACACGGAGCGGCAGGCCCTGAACGTGGCCCGGATGCGCATGCTCGGCGCCGAGGTCGTCGCCGTGAAGTCCGGCAGCCGCACCCTGAAGGACGCCATCAACGAGGCGTTCCGCGACTGGGTCGCCAACGTCGACCACACCCACTACCTGTTCGGGACGGTCGCGGGACCGCACCCCTTCCCGGCGATGGTCCGCGACTTCCACCGGGTCATCGGCGTCGAGGCGCGCCGCCAGCTGCTGGAGCGCGCCGGGCGCCTGCCCGACGCGGCCGTCGCCTGTGTCGGCGGCGGCTCCAACGCCATCGGCCTCTTCCACGCCTTCATCCCGGACACCGGCGTCCGCCTCATCGGGTGCGAGCCCGCGGGGCACGGCATCGAGAGCGGCGAGCACGCGGCCACCCTGACCGCGGGCGAGCCCGGCGTCCTGCACGGCTCCCGCTCCTACGTCCTCCAGGACGACGAGGGCCAGATCACCGAGCCGTACTCCATCTCCGCCGGCCTCGACTACCCGGGCATCGGCCCCGAGCACTCCTACCTCAAGGACTCCGGCCGCGGCGAGTACCGCGCGATCACCGACGACGCGGCCATGCAGGCGCTGCGCCTGCTGTCGCGGACCGAGGGCATCATCCCGGCGATCGAGAGCGCGCACGCGCTGGCCGGCGCCCTGGAAGTGGGCCGGGAACTGGGCGAGGACGGACTGATCGTGGTCAACCTCTCCGGCCGCGGCGACAAGGACATGGACACCGCCGCGCGCTACTTCGGCCTGTACGACACCGACGCCGAGGTGGCCGCCGACGAAGCCGACACCGCCGAGATCGAGGGGGACGCCAAGTGAGCGGGACCGCATCGACCGGTGGACAGGGCCGGCTGCTGGCCGACACCCTGGCCGCCGCCAAGGCGGAGGGCCGGTCCGCTCTCATCGCCTATCTGCCGGCCGGGTTCCCGACCGTGGACGGCGGCATCGAGGCGATCAAGGCCGTGTTCGACGGCGGCGCCGACGTCGTCGAGGTCGGGCTGCCGCACAGCGACCCGGTACTGGACGGTCCGGTCATCCAGACCGCGGACGACATCGCGCTGCGCGGCGGAGTCAGGATCGCGGACGTCATGCGGACGGTGAAGGAGGCCCACGCGGCCACCGGCAAGCCGGTGCTCGTCATGACGTACTGGAACCCGGTCGACCGCTACGGCGTCGAGCGGTTCACCGCGGAACTCGCCGAGGCGGGCGGCGCCGGCTGCATCCTGCCGGACCTGCCGGTCCAGGAGTCGGCCCTGTGGCGGGAGCACGCCGAGAAGCACGGCCTGGCGACGGTGTTCGTCGTCGCGCCCAGCAGCAGGGACGAGCGGCTCGCCGAGATCACCGCGGCCGGCTCCGGATTCGTCTACGCCGCCTCCCTGATGGGTGTCACCGGCACCCGTGAGTCGGTGGGCACGCAGGCCCAGGACCTGGTGGAACGCACCCGGGCCACTGGTAGCGGCCTGCCCGTCTGCGTCGGCCTCGGCGTCTCCAACCGCGCCCAGGCCGCCGAGGTCGCCGGCTTCGCCGACGGCGTGATCGTCGGTTCGGCCTTCGTCAAGCGGATGCTGCAGGCCCCGGACCCGGCGGCCGGCGTCGAGGCGGTCCGCGCCCTCGCGGGCGAGCTGGCGAGCGGCGTGCGCGGACAGGCGTAACGGCGGGTCGCGGCACATCCTTCGATCGCCCGAACGGGTGGTCCTGGCACCGGGGAGGCGCAATGCGCCTCCCCGGTTCGTTCAGGGGGTGTGAGCGAGAAGAACCATCAGGGAAAGCGCATCGCCCGGCAGCGGCTGGCGGCCGAGCGCGAGAAGCAGAAGGCCACGGAGAGGCGACGGCGCACGCTGATCGTGGCCGCGACCGTCGTGTGCGTCCTGGGCCTGGCGGCGGTGATCGGCGTGGTGGCCGCCAACTCCGGCAAGCACAAGAGCAGCAGCGCGGGCCCGGTCGTGGCGCCCTCCGGCGCGCGGGGCAAGGACAGCCTGGCGATCCCGGTCGGCCAGGACGGAGCCAAGTCGACGCTCACCGTGTGGGAGGACTTCCGCTGCCCGGCCTGCCAGGCCTTCGAGACGATGTACCGGCCGACGGTCCACGAGCTGGCCGACGCCGGCAAGCTCAAAGTCGAATACCACCTGGTCAGACTGATCGACGGCAACCTCGGGGGCACCGGCTCCCTGCGCTCGGCCAACGCGGCGGCCTGCGCCCAGGACGCCGGCAAGTTCCCCGCCTACCACGACGTGCTCTACCGGAACCAGCCCAAGGAGTCCGACGACGCCTTCGCCGACAACGGCAAGCTCATCCAGCTCGCGGGCAAGGTGAGCGGCCTGAACAGTCCGGCCTTCGACAAGTGCGTCCGCGACGGCACGCACGACAGCTGGGTCGACAAGTCCCACCAGGCCTTCCAGGCCGGCGGCTTCTCGGGCACCCCGACCGTCCTGCTGAACGGGAAGAACATCCTCCAGGACCAGACGATGACCCCGGCGAAGCTGAAGCAGATGGTGGAGGCGGCCGACCGCAAATGAGTGAGGCGCGAGCCGCCCGTTATGGACCCGTAGCCGGGCTGCTCGCCTTGGCCGCGCCCCGGCTGCGGTAGCGTCGACCCTGCCATGGAACTTGCCTACATCCCCAGCCCGTCGCGCGGTGTGCTGTACCTCGGTCCCATTCCGCTGCGCGGCTATGCCTTCAGCATCCTCGTCGGTCTCTTCGTCGCCCTCTGGATCGTCGACCGCCGGTGGGTCGCGCGTGGTGGTAAGAAGGGCACCGCCTGGGACATCGCCGTCTGGGCCGTCCCGTTCGGCCTGCTGGGCGGTCGCCTGTACCACGTGATCACCGACTACGAACTCTATTTCGGTGAAGGCCGGAACTGGGTCAACGCCTTCAAGATCTGGGAAGGCGGACTCGGTATCTGGGGAGCCGTCGCGCTGGGCGCGCTCGGTGCCTGGATCGGCTGCCGGCGCCGGGGTATCGCGCTGCCGCCGTATGCCGACGCCGTGGCTCCCGGGCTGGCGATCGCGCAGGCGTTCGGGCGCTGGGGCAACTGGTTCAACCAGGAGCTGTACGGGCGGGAGACGGACCTTCCGTGGGCCCTGCACATCACGTCCTCGGCGGACGGCCGGGTGCCGGGGTACTACCACCCGACGTTCCTGTACGAGTCGCTGTGGTGCGTCGGCGTCGCGCTGCTGGTGTTCTGGGCGGACCGCCGGTTCAAGATGGGTCACGGAAGGGCGTTCGCCCTGTACGTCGCCGCGTACTGCGCGGGCCGGTTCTGGATCGAGTACATGCGGGTCGACGAGGCCCACCACATCCTGGGCCTGCGGCTGAACAACTGGACCGCGTTGATCGTCTTCATCGCGGCCGTGATCTACATGGTCCTCTCGGCCCGGCTCCGGCCCGGCCGGGAAGAGACCGTCGAGCCGGACGCCCCGGACGGCACGGACGCCACGGACGGCGGCACGCAGGACGCGGAAGAGGGCACAGGCGCGGAGGGTCTTCTCGTACTGGACAAGGACGCTCCGGAGACCGCGAGCGAGGGAACGTCCACTTCCGGTCAGGACGCAGTGGCTGATGAGGCTCCGGTGATGTCAGGGGAGAAGCAGCAGAAGCCCCGCTCGTAGAGCAGCCGGCCTGCCGAACGCACAGGCGTGGCCGCCGGGCCGAATGGAGTTCTGGTCCTGTGGTTCCCGGTCGGGCCTGCTGCCGCCCGGCACCGTTCGAGGTGTTCCGGCGCCGCGCCGCACCCGGTCGGGGGACAGCCGGCACGACGGACGACGGGTTTCCCGCTTCCGGACCGACGACCGACCCTGACGACCCTCGAAAGCCGCATGTGGACAAGGGCGCCCCGGATCGCGGGGGCGCCCTCGTCGGGTCAGCACCGCCGGGCCAGCGCGAGGGTGCGCCGGGCCGCCGCCACCACCGCCGCGTCGATGAAGCGGCCGTCGGGGAGGGCCTGCGCGCCCTGGTCCGCGGTGGCCGCCTTGATGACCGTCTCGGCCTCCTCGAGCTCCCGGTCGGTCGGCAGATAGGCGCGCTCGATGATCGGGAGCTGGCGCGGATGGATGGCAGCGCGGCCGAGGAAGCCCAGGGCGCGGCCGTGCGCGCAGGAGGCCGCCAGGCCCTCCAGGTCCCGGATGTCGGGGTGGACGGACTGCGGCGGCGGGGCGAGGCCGGCCGCGCGGGCGGCCACGACGACCCGGGCGCGGCACCAGTCCAGACCGGAGTCCTGCCGTACGCCCAGGTCGGCGCGGAGGTCGGCCTCGCCGATCGAGACGCCGCACAGCGAGGGATGCGCGGAGGCGATGGCGTAGGCGCGCTCGATGGCCAGCGCGGTCTCCAGGAGGGCGTACAGCGGGGGCCCCGAACCGTCCGCCGGCGGCGGGCCCTGTACGGCCTCCGTCCGCGCCGCGACCCGGGCGACCTGCCCGGCGCACGTCACCTTCGGCAGCCGCAGCCCGGCCAGACCCGGCCGGGGAGCCACGGCCGCCAGGTCCGCGGCGGCCAGCGGCCCGTCGACCGCGTTGATCCGCACGTGCACCGGGACCGGCGGCGGCTCGGTCAGCAGCTCGGCGGTGGCCGCGCGGGCGTACTCCTTGCGGTCCGGGGCGACCGCGTCCTCCAGGTCGACGACCACCACGTCCGCGCCGGAGGCCAGGGCCTTGGCCACGACGTGCGGGCGGTCACCGGGTGCGTACAGCCAGGTGAGCGGGCAGAAGGCGGTCACCGTCACAGGGCGCCCTCCGCACGCAGCGCGGCCAGTTCCTCCGGGGTGAGACCCAGTTCGGACAGGACCGCGTCCGTGTCGGCGCCGTGCGGGCGGCCCGCCCAGCGGATCGCGCCCGGGGTGGCGGAGAGCCGGAAGAGGACGTTCTGCATGCGCATCCGGCCGAGTTCCGGATCGTGCAGCGTGGTCAGGGTGCCGAGGGCCCGGTACTGCGGGTCGGCCATCACGTCCCGTACGTCCTGGATCGGCGCGATCGCCGCCTGGGCCTTCTCGAAGGCGGCCAGGACCTCGGTGCGGGTGTGCCGGGCGATCCAGCCGCCCACCGCCTCGTCGAGCACGTCGGCGTGCGCGGCCCGCTCCGCGCCGGTCGCGAACCAGGGCTCGTCGATCAGCTCGGGGCGGCCCACCAGCCGCATCACGCGTTCCGCGACCGACTGCGCCGAGGTGGAGACCGCCACCCAGGTGCCGTCACTGCTGCGGTAGGTGTTGCGCGGGGCGTTGTTCCGGGTGCGGTTGCCGATGCGGGGCTGGACGTAGCCGAGCTGGTCGTACCACAGGGGCTGCGGGCCGAGGACGGTCAGGATCGGCTCGATGATCGCCATGTCGACGATCTGGCCGGCCCCGGTGCGCTCCCGCGCCGCGAGCGCGGTCATCACCGCGTACGCCGTGGCCAGGCCCGCGATCGAGTCGGCGAGCCCGAACGGCGGGAGCGTCGGCGGCGCGTCCGGCTCGCCGGTGATCGCGGCGAACCCGCTCAGTGCCTCGGCCAGGGTGCCGAACCCGGGCCGGGAGGCGTGCGGGCCGAACTGCCCGAACCCGGTGACCCGGGCCAGCACCAGGCGCGGATTGGCCGCCGACAGCTCAGGCCAGCCGAGCTCCCACTTCTCCAGGGTGCCGGGCCGGAAGTTCTCCACGATCACGTCGGCGGTGGCGGCCAGCCGCAGCAGGGTGCGGCGGCCACCGGGTTTCGACAGGTCCAGCGTGATGGTGTGCTTGTTCCGGCCGAGCAGTTTCCACCACAGGCCGACCCCGTCCTTCGACGGCCCGTGGCCCCGGGACGGGTCCGGCCTGACCGGGTGCTCCACCTTGATCACCTCGGCGCCGAAGTCACCGAGCATGGTGGCGGCGATGGGTCCGGCGAAGAGGGTGGCGAGGTCGAGCACGCGCAGACCGGCGAGCGGCCCGGAGGCGTCGGGCGCGGCGTCGTGGGGCGCGGTCATGAGGCGCGCCCGTCGATGTCGCTCATGGGGCGGGACGCCTCCAGGTGCGTGAGGTGGGCCAGGGTGTCGAAGCCGGTGCCGTCGAAGTCGCCCACCGAAGTGGCCAGCCGGTTCTTGAGCGGTGCCGTCCAGCGGTCGGGCAGCGCGTTCGGGGAACCGGCGAGGAGGGCCGCGACACCGCCGGCCGTGGCACCGTTCGAGTCGGTGTCCCAGCCGCCGGAGACGGCGCGGCAGACGGAGCCGGTGAAGTCGCCGTCGGCGTGGGTCAGGGCGGCGGCGATCAGCGCGGTGTTGGGAACGGCGTGCACCCAGTGGCAGTCGGCGTGGGTGGCGTGGAGTTCGTCCACGACCGTGTCGAAGTCCTCGTGGGTCTTGGCCAGTTGGACGCCGTGGCGCACGGCGCGGGCGAGCCGGGAGCCGGGCGGCACGACGGTCAGGCCGGTGGCCAGGCAGGTGTGGACGTCGTGGTTTCCGGTCGCCGCGGCGGCGATGACGGCGGCGGCGAACATCGCGGCGTAGACGCCGTTCGCGGTGTGGGTGAGGGTGGCGTCACGGTGGGCCTGCGCGGCCGCGGCCGCCGGATCGCCCGCGTTGGTCCAGCCGTGCATGTCGGCGCGGATCAGAGCGCCGGTCCACTCGCGGAAGGGGTTGCGGTGCCGGGCGGTCAGCGGGGGTTCGATGCCGAGCAGCAGATTGCGGTAGGCGACGCGTTCGGCGGTGAAGGTGCGGCCCGCGGGGAGTTCGTCCAGCCAGAGGCGGGCGGTGTCGGTGGTCGTGAACCGCTTCCCGTGGCGTTGCAGCAGGAGGAGGTTGAGCAAGGGGTAGTTGAGGTCGTCGTCCTCGGGCATGCCGTCGATGTTCTCGGCCAGAGAACTGGCCGCCGAGCGGCGGTTCCAGGGGTACGCGGCGGCCAGGTCCCCTGGTACGCCCTTCCCCGTGAACCAGGTGCTCAGGGGCCAGTTGCCGGTGGCCCGGGCGAGTTGGCGGATGCCGGTGAGGGGCAGCTTCTCCACGGGTTTGCCCAGCAGGCAGCCGGCGGCCCGGCCGAGCCAGGCGGCCTCCAGGCGCCCGTCGGTCCCCGAGGGCGCGGGAGTGCCCGGCTGCCCGGGCCAGGCCGGGCACAGGGCCTTGATCGCGGCCAGGTCCGTGGGTTCCGCGTCCGCCAGCCGGCTGGGGAGTTCGGCCAGTTCGTCCAGGAGGTCCTCCGCCAGGAGGCGCAGGTAGCGGGAGGCGCGACCGGGGGACGCGCCCGCGCGGGCCGGCGCCTCGGGTCCGCCCGCCGCGCGCCAGCGGGCGGCGATCGCCGACGGTTCGCGGCCGTCCTGCACCGCCTGGCGCAACTCGTGGCCGAGCAGGTCCTCCGGCTGGACCCAGGTCACTCGGAGCATTCCGGGCCTCCCATTCCGGCGAACGCCCGTTCGTGGGCGCGCCGCCGCCGTACGTCCTTCTCGAAGACCTCCCGGGTCACCCCGGCCAGCGTGCGCGCCGGTTCCCACAGGTCCAGGCGGCTGGCCTCGGCCACCGTCTTCGCCCAGTCCTCCGGGACGGGTGAGCCCAGCGCTCCCGCCAGCGCCCCGGCCATCGTCGCGATGGAGTCGCAGTCGCGGCCGTAGTTCACCGCGCCGAGGACGGCCTGCCGGAAGTCGCCGCGCGCCACGGTCAACATGCCCAGCGCGATGGGCAGTTCCTCGATCGCGTGCAGCCGGGAGGGGCGGCGGGCGCCCAGGGAAGGGTTCCGGTAGTCCGGCCCGACCGTGTCGTACGGCGCCACCGCCTCCCGCAGCGGGCCCAGCGCCGACTCGAAGTCCGTGTGCCCGCGGGCCACTTCGCAGACCCGCTCGATCGCGGTGCGGGTGCCGTCCTTCGCCAGCGACAGGCACGCCGTGACCACCGAGTCCGCGCTCGCCCCCGGCGCGCACGCCGCCGCGACCCCGGCCGCCAGGACGCCCGCCGCCTCCCTGCCGTAGGACGACTGGTGGGCGCCCGCGATGTCCAGGGCCTCGGCGTAAGCGGCCGCCGGATTGGCCGCGTTGACCAGGCCCACCGGCGCCATGTACATCGCGGCACCGCAGTTGACGATGTTTCCGGTGCCGGCCTCGCGCGGGTCGACGTGGCCGTAGTGCAGCCGTGCCACGAGCCACTTCTCCGCCAGGAAGACCCGGTGCAGCGGCAGCGCCTCCGCCTGGAGTTCCGGGATCCAGCGCGGGTTGGTCATCAGGTCGGGCACCAGGTGGTCGGCGATCGCATAGGCGTCGAGGTGGTCGCGGACGCGTGCGTACACCCGCACCAGGGCGTGCGTCATCAAGGTGTCGTCGGTGACGTGGCCGTCGCCCTTGTGGTACGGGGCGATGGGACGGGCGGTGCGCCACCGCTCGCCGTGCCAGGGGCCGACGACGCCGTGCACGCGGCCGCCGTGGCGCTCGAGGATCCGGTCGGGGGAGTAGCCCTCGACGGGCCCGCCGAGCGCGTCGCCTACGGCCGCTCCCACGAGCGCGCCGGCGATCCGCTCCTCCAGGTCCGCGTCCCGGACCACGCCTCGGCTCTGTTCTCCTTTGGGCGTCATGCCCGGAATCATCCTCCTGGAGGGGCCGGTTGTGCCGCTTCCAGGAGTTCGGCGAGTTCCACGAGGTCGGTGCCGGTGAGGCGGGGCAGCACGCAGCCGGACAGGGTGCGGCAGGCCTCCCGCCAGGACGCCGGGATCGTCTCGCCGCCGCCCAGCGCGCCGGTCAGCGCGCCCGCCAGGGCCGGGGCGGAGTCGGCGACCCGGGACAGGCAGGCCGCCGCCGGAAGCGCCTCGGCGATCCGGCCGTCCGCCGCCGTGGCCAGGGCGAGGGCGACCGGAACCGTCTCGGCGGCGGCGACGCCGTAGCTGTAGACGTGGTCGACGATCCGGTGCTCAAGCAGCGGGACGAGCGCGAACGCGCCCTCGGTGTCCCGGGCCAGGCGCAGCGCGTGCCGGGCGTTGCGGCCGATCTCCGTCCGCTCGGGCAGCTCGGCCAGCGCCGCCGTGACGCACGCTCCGACCTCCGCGCCCGCCAGCGCCTCGGCGAGTGCCGCCGCCATCGCGCGGGCTCCGTGGACGCCGTCGCCGTCCTGGGTGTACCGGGCGTCGAACTCGGCCAGTTCGGCGGCGCACCGGGGGTCGCCCGGGTGGGCCGTGGCCAGCACACAGGCCCGTACGCAGGCGGCGTCGTCGAAGTAGTGCGGGTTGTCGTGTCCGCTGGCGGGCGGGCGCAGTCCGGTCGCCAGGTTGCCGAGCCCGGCCCGGACGGAGATACGGGCGCGCAGCGGCAGCACCGCAGACTCGACCTCGGGGGCGCGTTCGGCCGCCGCCGCGACCTCGCCGGCGGCGGCGTTCCAGGTCAGGTCGATCGCGGCCCGGATGCGCCGCTCCCGGCCGAGGTCGCCGAGCGCCCCGTCGTCCCCCGCCCGCAGCAGGGCCTCCGCTGCGAACACCGCCCACTCGGCGTCGTCGGAGGGGCCGAGGCGCAGCGGTTCCGGAGGCTGGTTGAGCGCGATGGGCACGGGCAGCGTCGTCGTCGCGTTCAGCTCGGCGAACGTGTCCAGCTCCCGGGTGAGCCGCCGGGTCCACTCCGGCATCCGAGCGGCCCGGTGCCGCGCGGCGGGCCACCCGGCGGCGTCCCCGGCGGCCAGCCCCAGCAACAGCCCTTCGACCCGCCGCGTCACGGCTGCGCCTCACGTCCGGCGGGCGCGTGACGGTGCCGGGCGCGCGGGCTTGCCGCCACCGGCGGACGGCTGCCGCGCACCGGCTCCTTGGTCGGGCGGCTCATGGCTGTGCCTTGTCTTCGTCGCCGGCGGTGAGCGTGGTCGCGCCGGGCGTGCGGACTGCCGTCCCCGGCGGGTGGCTGTTCCGTGCCGGGTGACCGGCCGTCGGCTCGCCGGTCCGGCGGCTCATGGTCACGTCTCGCCTTCGTCGCTGGTGGGAGGTGGTCGTGCCGGGCGTGTGGGCGTGGTGTCGGGCGTGAGTGGCTGCTTCGTGCCGGGTGGTCGGCCGTCGCTGAGGCGGGGCGTCCTTGTGGGGTGCGGCGCTCGCGGGAGCCTCCCGCGGCGAAATCCGGCGGCAGCCGTTCGCCTCGGCGTGTCCCGGCCGTGCCTCGTCTTCGTCGCCGGCGGGCGTGCGGTTGTGTTGCGCATGCGGGCCCGCTGCCACCGGCGGGTGGCTGTTCCGTGCCGGGTGACCGGCCGTCGGCTCGCCGGTCCTGCGGCTCATGGTCGCGTCCCGCCTTCGTCGCTGGTGGGGGCGTGGTTGTGCCGGGCGTGCGGGCGTCGTGTCATCGGCGGGTGGCCGCTTTGGGCCGGGTGATCGGTCGCCGCTGCGGCGGGGTGACCGCACGTGGCTGGGTGCTCCGGGGCGTCCGCGGCGGGACCCATTCGGTGGTTCACGGCTGTGGCTCCTCTTCGCCGGCGGTGAGCGCGTACGCCGACCGGTCCGGAACGGGGGGTGCCTCCCGTCGTACGGGGGCTTCGTGCCGGGGGAGGCCGGTGGAGGCGCTCACCAGCAGGTCCGCCACGTCCAGTACGTGCCGGCCCGCCATCGACGGCAGGCAGCTGCCCCGGGCGGGGCCGATGGCCGTCGCCCACTCGTCCGGAATGGCCGAGAGGCCCTGCGTCGCGCCGGCCAGCGCGCCCGCGACCGCCGCCGTGGTGTCGGCGTCGCGGCCCATGTTGACGGCGGTGAGGACCGCCTCGCGGAAGTCGCCGTCGGCGGCGGCGTACGCGCCGAAGGCGAGGGCGACCGCTTCGGGGGCCAGGTCGGTCCAGGGATAGCCGCCGATGACCACCGCGGAGCGGACCGCGCGTTCGCCGCGGTGGGCGGCGGCGGTGGCCCGGCGCAGCGAGCGGGCCGTCCAGGAGTCGTCGGGGACGACGGCGAGGGCGGCGGCCACGACCGCGACCGGCGGCGCGCCCGCCATCGCCGCCGCGACCCCGGCGGCCACCGCCCGGCCGCCGTGGATGCCCTCGCCCTCGTGGCTGACCGAGCCGTCGATCGCCACCAGCCGGGCCGCCTCGGCGGGCCGCCCGGCGGCGAACACCCCGAACGGCGCCGCCCGCATGGCGAGCCCGTCGCTCCAGGCGTGCCGGTGCTGGGCGGAGATGGGGGCGGCCAGCCCCCGGCGCAGATTCTCCAGGGTGCCCCGCTCGCTGAACCCGGCCCCGTGGAAGGGACCCTCGGCGCGGTCGGCGATGAACTCGTGCCAGGCGGCCTCCACCAGGGCGGGCGTGAGCGCATGGCCGTGCCGGGCCAGCAGCAGCCCGGAGAAGATGGCGTACTCGGTGTCGTCCGTGCCGGCCGGCCGGTCGGTGACGTAGCCGGTGATCCGGCCCCAGCGGGCGCGGATCTCGGACGGCTTCAGGTTCTCCGCGGGCGCCCCGAGCGCGTCTCCGACGGCGAGGCCGAGCAGCGCGCCGCGTGCCCGTTCGCGCGAGGCGGCCGGGGCCGGCGCCGAGGTCTGCGGGGCGCGGATGGTCGATCCCATGGCGGGCTCTCCTCTCGGGGCGCCCCGCAGGGCGGGGGAGCCCTCAGCGGAACTGTCCCCGGCGCGGGGCCCGGTGCAGCCTCGGGAACCTCACCATCACCCGTACGACATCTGTGGACCTCAGTTCACGGATGAGCGCAACGACGCAAAACCGCAGGTTAGCCCAGCCTTCCCTTGCTGGCGGCGGCGAAATTTCCAACGTAGATTCGGTGTTGTCGAAAAATAGAACTCGTCCAAAAGTCAGCCTTACCTAAGTTCTCGCCCAGCTCCCAGGGGGACCTCGTCATGGCCATCATCGACACCGAAGCGACGCTCCACGAGGCGCACCGCGACAACCACACGCACCGCGACGTGAACGGTGGCTGGCTGCGTCCCGCGGTCTTCGGCGCGATGGACGGCCTGGTCTCCAACCTCGCCCTGATGACCGGTGTGGCGGGCGGCGCGGTGGGCCAGCAGACCATTGTCCTCACCGGCCTCGCGGGCCTGGCGGCGGGTGCCTTCTCCATGGCGGCCGGCGAGTACACCTCCGTCGCCTCGCAGCGCGAGCTGGTCGAGGCCGAGCTGGACGTCGAGCGCCGTGAGCTGCGCAAGCACCCGGAGGACGAGGAGCGGGAGCTGGCCGCGCTCTACGTCTCGCGCGGCGTGGAGCCCGGGCTCGCCGAGGAGGTGGCCCGGCAGCTGTCGAAGGACCCGGAGCAGGCCCTGGAGATACACGCCCGCGAGGAGCTGGGCGTCGACCCCGGCGACCTGCCCTCCCCGCTGGTCGCCGCGGTGTCGTCGTTCGGCTCGTTCGCGCTCGGCGCGCTTCTGCCGGTGCTGCCGTACCTGCTGGGTGCCAACGTGTTGTGGCCGGCCGTGCTGCTCGCCCTCCTGGGGCTCTTCGCCTGTGGCGCGGTGGTGGCCAAGGTGACGGCGCGAACCTGGTGGTACAGCGGTTTGCGGCAGTTCGCCCTGGGTGGTGCCGCCGCCGGTGTGACCTACGCCCTGGGCACCCTGTTCGGAACCGCCGTAGGATAAGGCGCTGGAACTTATGCGGACAGTCGCATAAGTACGCTGTTGCTTCTTTACCCGTTGGTTTCGGCCGTGTGACCGCGGGGCATGAGCCGTAAGCACCCGCAGGCAATGAGGCCTGTCGCGCATGCGCAGGGCCGGGCGACTTCGTCCTCCCTGTCCCCCCGGGCCGACGGACACGGATCCGACCGATCTCGTCCGCCGCCCGCCCCACAGCTTTTACCGCAGGTCGCGGTACCCCCCTGGCGACCCACGGTGCCCGCATGCTGGAACGGAGTTTCCGATTCCCGAGAAACCGCCCATCATGTAATCTGCACGAAATTTCGCATTTCAGGCAGAGGGCCAACGTCGTCCCTCGGCACTCGCTCCCCCAGAGCCAGAACGGCCTGGGAGGGACCCACAGCCACATGACGACGACGGGAGAGCCGATGCGTATGCCGCGCCAGCCGTCCCAGCATCCCGCGAACGACCAGAACTGGTCGTTCATGGATGCCCGCCCTGCCGCGCAGGGTATGTACGACCCCCGCAACGAGCACGACGCCTGCGGCGTCGGCTTCGTGGCCACCCTCACCGGCGAGGCGAGCCATGCGCTGGTCGAACAGGCGCTCACGGTTCTGCGCAACCTGGAACACCGCGGCGCGACCGGCTCCGAGCCCGACTCCGGCGACGGCGCCGGTCTGCTCTCCCAGGTGCCCGACGCGTTCCTGCGCGAGGTGGCCGGATTCGAACTGCCCGCGGCCGGTGCCTACGCCGTCGGCATCGCCTTCCTGCCCGAGGACGGCACCGAGGACACCGTCTCGCGCATCGAGGCGATCGCGGGCGACGAGGGCCTGACCGTCCTCGGCTGGCGTGAGGTCCCGGTCGCCCCCGAGCTGCTCGGCGCCACCGCCCGCTCCACCATGCCCGTGTTCCGCCAGCTGTTCGTCACCGACCGCGTGAGCGAGGGCATCGCCCTGGACCGCAAGGCGTTCGTGCTGCGCAAGCGTGCCGAGCGCGAGGCCGGCGTCTACTTCCCGTCGCTGTCGGCCCGCACCCTCGTCTACAAGGGCATGCTCACCACCGGCCAGCTGGAGCCCTTCTTCCCGGACCTGTCCGACCGCCGCTTCGCCTCGGCCATCGCGCTCGTCCACTCCCGCTTCTCCACGAACACCTTCCCGAGCTGGCCGCTCGCGCACCCGTACCGCTTCGTCGCGCACAACGGCGAGATCAACACCGTCCAGGGCAACCGCAACTGGATGCGCGCCCGGGAGTCCCGGCTGGACTCCGGCCTGTTCGGTTCCCAGGAGACGCTGGAGCGGGTCTTCCCGGTGTGCACGCCGGGCGCCTCCGACTCCGCCTCCTTCGACGAGGTCCTGGAGCTGCTCCACCTCGGCGGCCGCTCGCTGCCGCACTCCGTGCTGATGATGATCCCGGAGGCGTGGGAGAACCACGACGCCATGGACCCGGCCCGGCGCGCCTTCTACCAGTACCACTCCACGATGATGGAGCCCTGGGACGGCCCGGCCTGCGTCACCTTCACCGACGGCACCCAGGTCGGCGCCGTGCTCGACCGCAACGGCCTGCGCCCCGGCCGCTACTGGGTCACCGACGACGGCCTCGTCGTCCTCGGCTCCGAGGTCGGCGTGCTCGACATCGACCCGGCCAGGGTCGTCCGCAAGGGCCGGCTCCAGCCCGGCCGCATGTTCCTCGTCGACACCGCCGAGCACCGCATCATCGAGGACGACGAGATCAAGGCGACCCTCGCCGCCGAGCACCCCTACGCCGAGTGGGTCCAGGCCGGCGAGATCGATCTGGGCGACCTGCCCGAGCGCGAGCACATCGTGCACACCCACGCCTCGGTCACCCGTCGCCAGCAGACCTTCGGCTACACCGAGGAGGAGCTGCGCGTCCTGCTCGCGCCGATGGCCAAGACCGGCGCCGAGCCGATCGGCTCCATGGGAACCGACTCGCCGATCGCGGCCCTCTCCGAGCGCCCGCGGCTGCTCTTCGACTACTTCACCCAGCTGTTCGCGCAGGTCACCAACCCGCCGCTGGACGCGATCCGCGAGGAACTGGTCACCTCGCTGCGCAGCTCGCTCGGCCCGCAGGGCAACCTGCTCGAGCCGACCGCGGCCTCCTGCCGCAGCGTCGTCCTGCCCTTCCCGGTGATCGACAACGACGAGCTGGCCAAGCTCATCCACATCAACGCCGACGGCGACATGCCCGGCTTCAAGGCCGCGACCCTCTCCGGCCTGTACCGGGTCTCCGGCGGCGGCGAGTCGCTGGCCGCGCGCATCGAGGAGATCTGCGCCGAGGCCGACGCCGCCATCGGCAACGGCGCCCGCCTGATCGTCCTGTCCGACCGCCACTCGGACGCCGAGCACGCCCCGATCCCGTCACTGCTGCTCACCGCGGCCGTCCACCACCATCTGATCCGCACCAAGCAGCGCACCCACGTGGGCCTGCTGGTGGAGGCCGGCGACGTCCGCGAGGTCCACCACGTCGCCCTGCTGATCGGCTACGGCGCCGCCGCGGTCAACCCGTACCTGGCGATGGAGTCCGTCGAGGACCTGGTCCGCGCGGGCACCTTCCTGCCGGGCGGCGAGCCCGAGAACGCCCTGCGCAACCTGATCCGCGCCCTCGGCAAGGGCGTGCTGAAGGTCATGTCCAAGATGGGCATCTCCACCGTCGCCTCCTACCGGGGCGCCCAGGTCTTCGAGGCCGTCGGCCTGGACGAGGCCTTCGTCGACAAGTACTTCAACGGCACCGCCACCAAGATCGGCGGCGTCGGCATCGACGTCGTGGCCAAGGAGGTCGCCGCCCGCCACGCCAAGGCCTACCCGGCCTCCGGGATCGCCCCGGCGCACCGCGCGCTGGAGATCGGCGGCGAGTACCAGTGGCGCCGCGAGGGCGAGCCGCACCTGTTCGACCCCGAGACGGTCTTCCGCCTCCAGCACTCCACGCGCTCCTGCCGCTACGACATCTTCAAGAAGTACACGGACCGGGTGAACGAGCAGTCCGAGCGCCTGATGACGCTGCGCGGACTGTTCGGCTTCGCTTCCGGCCGCGCGCCGGTCCCCGTCGAGGAGGTCGAGTCGGTCAGCGAGATCGTCAAGCGCTTCTCCACGGGCGCCATGTCGTACGGCTCCATCTCCAAGGAGGCGCACGAGACCCTCGCCATCGCCATGAACCAGCTGGGCGGCAAGTCCAACACCGGTGAGGGCGGCGAGGACGCGGACCGCCTGTACGACCCGGCCCGCCGGTCCGCCATCAAGCAGGTGGCCTCCGGCCGCTTCGGGGTGACCAGCGAGTACCTCGTCAACTCCGACGACATCCAGATCAAGATGGCCCAGGGCGCCAAGCCCGGCGAGGGCGGCCAGCTGCCCGGCCACAAGGTCTACCCGTGGGTGGCCAGGACCCGGCACTCGACCCCCGGCGTCGGCCTGATCTCCCCGCCGCCGCACCACGACATCTACTCCATCGAGGACCTGGCCCAGCTGATACACGACCTGAAGAACGCGAACCCGCGGGCGCGGATTCACGTCAAGCTGGTCTCCGAGGTCGGTGTCGGCACGGTCGCCGCGGGCGTCTCCAAGGCGCACGCGGACGTGGTCCTGATCTCCGGTCACGACGGTGGTACCGGTGCCTCCCCGCTGACCTCGCTGAAGCACGCGGGCGGCCCCTGGGAGCTGGGCCTGGCCGAGACCCAGCAGACGCTGCTCCTCAACGGACTGCGGGACCGCATCGTCGTGCAGACCGACGGTCAGCTCAAGACCGGCCGCGACGTGGTGATCGCGGCGCTGCTGGGCGCCGAGGAGTTCGGCTTCGCGACCGCTCCGCTGGTCGTCTCCGGCTGCGTCATGATGCGCGTGTGCCACCTGGACACCTGCCCGGTCGGCATCGCCACCCAGAACCCGGTGCTGCGCGAGCGGTTCTCCGGCCAGGCCGAGTACGTGGTGAACTTCTTCCGGTTCATCGCCGAGGAGGTCCGCCAGCTGCTCGCCGAACTGGGCTTCCGCTCCGTCGAGGAGGCCGTCGGCCACGCCGAGGTCCTCGACGTGACCCGGGCGGTCGACCACTGGAAGGCGCAGGGCCTGGACCTGGAGCCGCTGTTCCACGTGCCCGATCTGCCCGAGGGCGCGGTGCGCCACCAGGTGACCGCCCAGGACCACGGCCTGGAGAAGGCGCTCGACAACGAGCTGATCAGGCTCGCCGCCGACTCCCTGGCCGCGCCCGGCGCCGCCGACGCCCAGCCGGTGCGCGCCCAGGTCGCCATCCGCAACATCAACCGCACCGTCGGCACCATGCTCGGCCACGAGGTGACGAAGAAGTTCGGCGGTGCGGGACTGCCCGACGACACCATCGACATCACCTTCACCGGCTCGGCCGGCCAGTCCTTCGGCGCCTTCGTCCCGCGCGGCATCACACTGCGCCTGGAGGGCGACGCCAACGACTACGTCGGCAAGGGTCTTTCGGGCGGCCGGATCGTGGTCCGCCCGGACCGCGCCGCCGACCACCTCGCCGAGTACAGCGTCATCGCGGGCAACACCCTCGCCTACGGCGCGACCGGCGGCGAGATGTTCCTGCGCGGCAGGACCGGTGAGCGCTTCTGCGTGCGCAACTCCGGCGCGCTGGTCGTCTCCGAGGGCGTGGGCGACCACGGCTGCGAGTACATGACCGGCGGGCGCGCGGTGGTCCTCGGCGAGACCGGCCGCAACTTCGCGGCCGGCATGTCCGGCGGCATCGCCTACGTCATCGACCTCGACCGGGACAACGTCAACCCCGGCAACGCCGACGCGGTCGAGCCGCTGGACGACTCCGACCGGCAGTGGCTGCACGACGTGGTGCGCCGGCACCAGGAGGAGACGGGCTCGACCGTCGCCGAGAAGCTGCTCGCCGAGTGGGACACCGCGGTGGAGCGCTTCAGCAAGATCATCCCCAGCACGTACAAGGCAGTGCTCGCCGCCAAGGACGCCGCCGAGCGGGCCGGTCTGTCCGAGACCGAGATCACCGAGAAGATGATGGAGGCGGCGATCCATGGCTGACCCGAAGGGCTTCCTGAACCACGGCCGCGAGGTCGCCGAGTCCCGTCCGGTCGAGGAGCGCAAGCGGGACTGGAACGAGGTCCACGTTCCCGGCTCGCTGCTGCCGATCATCAGCAAGCAGGCCGGCCGGTGCATGGACTGCGGCATCCCGTTCTGCCACAACGGCTGCCCGCTCGGGAACCTGATCCCGGAGTGGAACGACTACGCCTACCGCGGGGACTGGGCCGCCGCCTCCGAGCGGCTGCACGCGACGAACAACTTCCCCGAGTTCACGGGCCGGTTGTGCCCGGCGCCCTGCGAGTCGGCCTGTGTGCTGGGCATCAACCAGCCGCCGGTCACCATCAAGAACGTCGAGGTCTCGATCATCGACAAGGCGTGGGAGAACGGCGACGTCGCCCCGCGGATCCCCGAGCGCCTGTCCGGCAAGACCGTCGCGGTCATCGGCTCCGGCCCGGCGGGCCTGGCCGCCGCCCAGCAGCTGACCAGGGCGGGCCACACGGTCGCCGTCTACGAGCGCGCGGACCGCGTCGGAGGCCTCCTGCGCTACGGCATCCCCGAGTTCAAGATGGAGAAGCGGCACATCAACCGCCGTATCGAGCAGATGCGCGCGGAGGGCACCCGCTTCCGCACCGGTGTCGAGATCGGCCGCGACCTGAAGGCCACCGACCTGAAGAAGCGCTACGACGCGGTCGTCATCGCCGCCGGCTCCACCACCGCCCGCGACCTTCCCGTCCCCGGCCGCGAACTGGGGGGCGTCCACCAGGCGATGGAGTACCTGCCCCTGGCCAACAAGGTCCAGGAGGGCGACTACGTGGTGGCGCCGATCTCGGCGGAGGGCAAGCACGTCGTCGTCATCGGCGGCGGTGACACGGGCGCGGACTGCGTGGGCACCGCCCACCGTCAGGGCGCGGCCTCCGTCACCCAGTTGGAGATCATGCCCCGCCCGAACGACGAGCGGCACCCGGTCGACCAGCCCTGGCCGACCTTCCCGATCCTCTACAAGGTCACCTCGGCCCACGAGGAGGGCGGCGAGCGGATCTACTCGGCCTCCACGACCCACTTCGAGGGCGACGAGGACGGCAACGTGCAGTGGCTGCACCTGGCCGAGGTCGAGTTCGTGGACGGCAGGCCGACCCGGAAGCCGGGCAGCGAGCGCAGGATCCCGGCCCAGCTGGTCACCCTCGCCATGGGCTTCACCGGCACCGACCGGGAGAACGGCTTGGTCGACCAGTTCGGCCTGGAGCTGGACGAGCGGGGTAACATCGCCCGTGACGCGGACTTCCAGACCAATGTGCCCGGTGTCTTCGTCGCCGGTGACGCCGGCCGGGGCCAGTCCCTCATCGTGTGGGCGATCGCCGAAGGCCGCTCGGCCGCCCGCGGCGTCGACCGCCACCTCATGGGCGCCGGCGACCTGCCGGCCCCGATCCGCCCGACGGACCGCGCGCTGACGGTCTGACGACGGCCCACCGGGGGACCTGACGGTCCCCGTGCAGACGTCCGTACAACGGCGTACGGAGCACAGGACGGCGCCTGCCCCAGTCCCCGACCGGACGACCGGGCAGGCGCCGCCGCATGTGAGAGGCCCTACGGCACCCTGTACGTCTTGCCGTGCAGCGTCCACACCAGCGGCGTCTTCAGATCCATGTTCCCGTCGTTCAGGAACTGCCGCTGGGCCGCGTCGATGCGCTCGGTGCCGACGTCGGGCTTCCTGTCCTTCATGGCCTTGCGGTGCATGTCCAGGAAGATGTCGAGGTACGCCTTCTCGCTGCCGCCCATGGCCGGGGTGTCCGCCTCCTGCAGGACGCGCTCGCGCAGGCCGTAGAAGCTGTCGGGGTCGGTTCCGGGGCCGTGGAAGACCATCGCGTCGTAGTAGACGAACTGGCCGAGCGTGCCCAGGCCGTCCAGCTTGGCGAGACGGACGGCGGGGTTGAAGTAGGCGCGGTCGCGCTCCGCCTCCTGGGCCTCACGGAAGGCGGGCAGCTTCGACTCCGCCTTCCAGGCCGCGGTGAAGCCGGGGTCCAGGCCCTCGTGGGAGTCCGTGCCGTCGACCTCGCGCAGCGCGGGCAGGTACGGGGCGAGGGCGTTGTCCGGGTGGTCCTTGGTGTAGTGCTCGACCAGGGTGAGCAGGTCCTGGGTGCCGGTGCAGAAGCCGATGATGCCCGCGGTGTACCCCTGGCCGTCGCCGAAGTCCTCGATGGAGCCGTAGCTGCTGCGCCAGTCGAGCGTGGAGTGCACGGCGCTCGCCACGAGTCGCTGGGCCAGGTCCTTCTTCGCGGCCGCGGCGAGCCCCGGCGGGGCATCGGCGACCACTTCGTCGTCCTCGGCCTCCTCCTCGGACCGCTCGGCACGCGCCTTGGCACCCTTGCGGGACTCGTGCGAGACCGACGCGTGCTTCCCCGTTTCCGTGGCCGGATCCGGATCCGGATCCCGGGGATCGAAGGCGAGCATCACCGCCAACGCGAGGACCGGGGTGGCCACCAGAAGCAATATTCCAGGACGTTTCATGACAGATACCTGTACGGCCCTGATCAGGCCGCCCCTCCCGACAGTTCCGAGACCTTCGCCCAACTGAGCGCCATGAGCAGAACCAGCAGGGCCACGCACACGCCCGCCTGGACCAGAGTGCGACGGCCGCCGCGCGGCGCGTACGCGTACGCCAGGGTCACCACGCCGCCCGCCAGCAGGCCACCGAGGTGCGCCTGCCAGGAAGTGAGCCCTGCGGAGATCACCAGCCACAGCAGCAGACCCGCCATGTACCGGTTGACGTCGCTCATGTCGTAGCCCAGACGCCGGGCCATGACGTAGTACGCGGCGCCGAGACCGAAGATCGCGCCGGACGCGCCGACCGTCAGGGCGTCCGGATCGATCAGCAGGACCAGGACCGAGCCGCCGAGCGCCGACAGCAGGTACAGGGCGAGGTAGCGGGCGCGGCCCAACTGCGCCTCGACCACGCGTCCGGTGCTCCACAGCGCCGTCATGTTCATCACGATGTGCAGGATGCCGAACGTCCCCTCGGTGGCGGGCACATGCAGGAACGCGCCGGTCAGCAGCCGGTACCACTCGCCGCCGACCAGCCCCTCCGCGTGCACGTCGGAGCCGTACGGGTACTCCCACAGGTAGTGCCCGCCGTCGGTTCCCGCCAGACCGCGCCCGAGCATCCCCAGACCGTCCACGACCGCCGGGCGCACCAACTCGCCCAGATAGGCGAGGACGTTGAGCCCGATCAGAACGTACGTCACGACCGGCACCGCGCTGATCCGGCCGCCGAACGCCGTCCGTGCCTGCCGTACCGACCGGGCGCCCTCCCTCACGCACTCCACGCACTGGTGGCCGACGGAGGCCTCCCGCATGCAGTCCGGGCAGATGTACCGGTCGCAGCGGACGCAGCGGACGTGGGACTCCACTCTGCTGTGGCGGTAGCAGGTGGTGACAGCGGACTCGGCATCCACGGCCGGCTCCTCGGTAAACGCGGGGACATGGCTGAGCCGGTGGGGACGGCGGCGAACAAAATAGCGAAGTGCTGTGACAGATGGTAAAGGTGGGGCCCGCGATCCCGGAATCGCGATCAGGTCAGGTGTCGCACTCCAGGACTGTGCGGCACAGGGCGCACCGGGCGCGCATACGGCCTCCGACCGGGACCCTGATGCGCTGGTGGCAGGTGGGGCAGGAGAAGGACACCCGCAGGGGCTCCCGGCCGCCGCGGCTGAAGGAGTACGGCGCCTCCGGCTGGGCGAGCGGCGCACGGCCGTGGTCCTGGGCGTGCCGGCGGTCGCGGGCGTACCGGCGGCGGCCCGCCCAGCCCGCCGCCGTCAGGGGCGGCTGCTGCTCGTCACCGCGGGCCCGGGCCATGCCCTTGACGTACGCCTCGTACCCCTGGGGGCTGGTGAACCACGTCGAGGGATCCTCGCCGAACACCAGCGCCCGCTTGGCCAGCACGTAGCCGAACTCCTCAGGGGTGAGGTAGCCGAGCTTCTGCGACGACACGCCGTCCTCCCGGAAGGCGTCCAGCAGCAGCCAGCCCGCGCCCAGGTACGCCGCCACCGTGTCCGTGAGGATCTCGTTGTCGCGGGTGCTGGGGAAGGACAGGTCCAGCCGGTGCAGGTAGACGTGGGTCACCTCGTGGGCGAGGGCCGCGCCGATGTCCCGGCGGTGGGTGCGGAAGCGGTCGTTCAGCTCGACGAAGTACTCGGGGCCCGCCGCCAGCTCGACGTTCGCCGCGTGCGTCATCTCGCGGAAGCTGACGATCATGCGGGCGTCCGGCAGCCGGTAGTGGCGGACCATTTCGCGGGCCACGCGCTGGGCCCCCAGATGCAGGTCGTCGGTGTCGCAGAAGGCCACGTCGGCCGGGGCCACGCTGGTCGCGAACGTCTGCACGGTGCCGTACGAGAGCCGCTTGTACAGGGAGGTGATCGCGGCCCGCACCGTCTCCAGATGCGGGTAGCCGTGCACCACCGGTCCGCCGTTCGCCACGTCCGAACCCCCAAAGACGCCCTGAACTCCCTCCCACTTTATGCGCGGGAGCCCCGATTCCGCCCGGCGCCCACGCCGCGCGGCGCCCGGCGCCGGCCTTTGACCACGGGTCGGACGCTCGTGATCGGAGCGCCGCCCACCCCGTAGGGTTGGAGCCCATGACCACCAGCAGCACCCCTACCGGTGACGTCGCCCCCGCCGTTCACGAGGAGCTCGCGCGGCTGCGCGACAGCATCGACAACATCGACGCGGCCGTCGTCCACATGCTCGCCGAGCGGTTCAAGGCGACCCAGCAGGTCGGCCACCTCAAGGCCGCCCACCAGCTGCCGCCCGCCGACCCGGCCCGCGAGGCTCGGCAGATCGCCCGGCTGCGCGCCCTCGCCGAGGACGCCAAACTGGACCCGGCGTTCGCCGAGAAGTTCCTGAACTTCATCATCGCCGAGGTGATCCGCCACCACGAGCGCATCGCGGAGGACGCCGGCAACGGCGAGACTCCGGCGACCTGAGCCCCGCCCGCTCGCCTGCCCGCTCGCCCGCGCGCCGCCGAACGCGCCCCCCGCGGACCGCGAACGCCTTGCGTCCGTCGGCGACACCCCCTCGTGCCCGCTCCGGGCCATCAGGCAGCATGGCGTCCATGTCCGTACTCACGCGCGACGAAGCGCATACCCGTGCCAAGCTCCTCGACGTCCACCGGTACACCGTCGACCTCGACCTGACCGGCGGGGACGACACCTTCGACTCCCGGACCGTGATCCGGTTCACCGTACGGGAAGGCCGGGACAGCACGGACACGTTCGTCGAGCTCAAGCCCGCCCACCTGCGCTCCGCCACCCTCGACGGACAGCCCCTCGACCCGCACGATCTCACCGGCAACCGCCTGCCGCTGAAGAACCTCGCCCCCGGTGAACACGAACTGCGCGTCGACGCCGCCATGCGCTACTCCCGCACCGGCGAGGGCATGCACCGCTTCACCGACCCCACCGACGGCGAGACGTACGTCTACACCCAGCTGTTCATGGAAGACGTCCAGCGCGTCTTCGCCGCCTTCGACCAGCCCGACCTCAAGGCCGTCTTCGAACTCGCCGTCACCGCCCCCGAGGGCTGGACCGTCCTCGCCAACGGCGTCACGGAGCACACCGGCGACGGCGTCTGGAAGGCCGCGCCCACCCCGCTGATCTCCACCTACCTGGTCGCCGTCGCCGCCGGCCCCTGGCACTCCGTGCGCACCGAGCACCGCGGCCTGCCCTTCGGCATCCACTGCCGCCGCTCGCTGGCGCCCCACCTCGACGCGGACGCCGACGAGATCCTCGACGTCACCCGGGCCTGCTTCGACCGCTACCACGAGAAGTTCGACGAGCCCTACCCCTTCGACTCCTACGACCAGGCCTTCGTCCCCGAGTTCAACGCGGGCGCCATGGAGAACCCGGGCCTGGTCACCTTCCGCGACGAGTTCGTCTACCGCTCCGCCGTCACCGACACCGAGCGGCAGACCCGCGCCATGGTCATCGCCCACGAGATGGCCCACATGTGGTTCGGCGACCTTGTCACCCTCAAGTGGTGGGACGACATCTGGCTGAACGAGTCCTTCGCCGAGTACATGGGCTACCAGACCACCGCCGAGGCCACCCGCTTCACCGGCACCTGGACCGACTTCGGCGTCGCCCGCAAGTCCTGGGGCTACGACGCCGACCAGCGCCCCTCCACCCACCCCGTCGCGCCCGACGCCGTCGACGACACCGCCTCCGCCCTGCTCAACTTCGACGGCATCTCCTACGCCAAGGGCGCCTCCGCCCTGCGGCAACTGGTCGCCTGGCTCGGCGAGAAGGACTTCCTGGCCGGCATCAACACCCACTTCAAGCGGCACCGGTTCGCCAACGCCACCCTCGCCGACTTCATCGACTCCCTCGCCTCCGCCACCGACCGCGACGTGCACGCCTGGGCCGAGGCCTGGCTGCGCACCACCGGCGTGGACACGCTCACCGCGTCCGTCGACGCCGCGCCCGGCCAGTGGACCCTCGCCCTCGACCGCGACGGCAGCCGCCCGCACCGCGTCACCGTCGGCGTCTACGACCGCGACCTGGGCGACGGCCGCAGCCTGGTCGTCCGGGAGCGCTACGAGACCGACGTCCCGCAGGACCGCGCCGGCCAACCCCGCTCCGGCACCCGGCCCGCCCTGATCGTGCCCAACGACCAGGACCTGACCTACGCCAAGATCCGCCTGGACGAGACCTCCCTGGAGACCGCCCTGCGCGACCTGTCCGGCGTCCCCGACGCGCTCACCCGCGCCGTGGTGTGGAACACGCTGCGCGACATGGTCCGCGACGGTGAACTCGCCCCCGCCGACTACCTGGCGGCCGCCTCCGCCCACCTGCCCGAGGAGACCGACCTCGCCCTCGTCCAGGGCGTCCTGGCCTTCGCCACCGGGCAGATCGCCGACCGGTACGTCCACCCGGGACAGCGGCCCGCCGCCCTGGCCGCCCTCGGCTCCCTGTGCCGCGACCTCATCCGCCGCACCGAGGACGGCGACAACCCCGGTCTGCGCCTGATCGCCGTGCGCCACTTCATCGACGTCGCCGCGCAACCGGACACCATCGCCGCCTGGCTCGCCGACGGCACCGTCCCCGGCGGCCCCGAACTCGACCCGGAGCTGCGCTGGCGCGTCCTGGGCCGCCTCGCCGTCCTCGGCGCCGTCGACGAGGCCGCCATCGCCCGGGAACTCGAGCGCGACCCGTCCGCCACCGGCCAGGAGGGCGCCGCCCGCTGCCGGGCCGCGCTGCCCGACGCCGGGGCCAAGCGCGCGGCCTGGGAGTCGATGTTCGCCACCGACGAGCGCACCGACCTGTCGAACTACCTGTTCATCGCCACCGCGCAGGGCTTCTGGCAGCCCGAACAGGCCGATCTCGTACGGGACTACGTCCCCCGCTTCTACCAGGACGCGATCGCCCTCGCCGACCGCCGCGGCCCCGCCATCGCCGAGGCCGCCGGACGCTGGGCGTTCCCGGTGCACGCCGTCGACGCCGACCACCTGCGACTGGGCGAGGCCTGCCTGCACGACGGCGCCCCCACCCCCGCGCTCCGCCGCAAGCTCGTCGACCAGCTCGACGACCTGTCCCGCGCACTGCGCGTCCGGGAGGCGTAGGCCCTGTCGTCCGGGCCGGTCGTTCCGAACCGATGGTTCGCCGGCCCGGCCCGGCCAGGACGGTCCGGTCGGCCCGCGGCGGTGTGCGCGGCACGGCCGCCACCGCCTGGCCGACGCGCCGGACGGTGGCCGGTGGTGGCCGCGGCGGCGAGCCGCTGGACGCGGGCGACGCCGTCGGTGACGCCGGGGCCCGGCGGGGGGGGGGGGGGGGGGGCGCCGCCCGGCGGGGGGCG
>NZ_JBSFJL010000043.1:0-67110 GCF_053598035.1 Streptomyces sp. NPDC001204
CGGTCAGACCCCCACCCTGCGCATACCGCATAGGAACGGCATACCGCAGGGATCACCACCCGTCACCACCCGACGCTAAGCCGAAAAGCTCAGTACGTGGCGATCGTCAAGAAGAACCACCCCGGCCTCTACGACCGACTGCGCCGCCTGCCCTGGCGTGAGATCACGCTCGACCACTACGACCGCGCCCGCGCCCACCACCGCATGGAGATCCGACGGTTGAGGACAGCCGCATTCGCGCACCTGGACTATCCAGACGCCCGCCAGGCCCTGCAAGTCGTGCGCTGGCGCCGTGAGCTGGGCAGCGGCAAGCTCACCATTGAGCGTGTCTACCTGATCACCAGCCTGCCGCCGGGCGCGGCCACCGGGGACAACTGGCCTCCTGGATCAGGGGGCACTGGGGCATCGAGAACCTTCTGCACCATGTTCGTGACCGGACCTTCCGCGAGGACGACTCCAAGGTCCGCACCGCCCAACTGCCCCGCACCATGGCCAGCCTGCGCAACCTCGCCATCGGTCTCCACCGCCAGGACGGCCACACCAACATCGCCGCCGCCCTCCGCCACGCCGCCCGCGACTACGGACGCCCCCTGACCGCGCTCGGCCTCACCGGATGAAAAGGATCAATCGGCTTCATGCAATGACCCTGATGGCCTTGGCGCCTGGATCCGAGTGCGCCGGGCGGCCCTACGATGATTGCTATGACCTCCGCACTGATCCTCATCGACCTGATGCCGCGCATCATCGCCCTCCCACTCGCACCGCACTCCGGTGACGAAGTGCTTGCGCGCTGCCGCGAGTTGGCCCAGTCGTTCCGGGCGAGCGGGCAGCCGGTCGTGTTGGTCCGTGTGGAGCGCCCGAACGTCGCCGAGCAGCCGCCGGGCAGCGACTTCGCCGATGGCCTGGTACACGGCGGCGACGTCGTGGTGGTCAAGCGCACGATCGGAGCGTTCTACGGCACCGATCTGGACGAACAGTTGTGCAAGCTCGGTGTGGACACCTTGGTGATCGCCGGGCTGGTCACCACGATGGGTGTCGAGTCCACCGCACGGGCCGCGGCCGACTACGGCTACCAGCTGGAGTTCGTAGCCGATGCGATGTCCGGACTGGCCGCGGACGAGCACGAGTTCACCGTAGAGCGGATCTTCCCGCGCTTCGGCAAGGTGCGGAACAGCGCCGATTACAGCTGATGCCGGCCCAGTCCGGTATGTCTGGCACCTCGCCGAGTGGTCACCTCGTCGGCCTGACAGGTGCGGTGTCGCTCCAGGGCGGCGGCTGGATGCCCGTCCATGGCGGGCCGTACCCCGGCTGCGGCGAGCGGCGCGAGTGCTTAGCTCCCCCAGGTGGCCCCCAAATCACGCGACCGACGGTGAATTCGCAGATCAGGAGTCTCGAGCCCGGCCCGCTGTCACGGCAGTTGTAGTTCCGGCGTCTGTGCTGGTCGGCCGGCTTGCGGGGTCGGGTGCGGGCATAGGTACGGCCACCGTGATCATGAACGTTTGTGACGACGTTTCAAGAAGCGGTGGCCGTGGAGGCCACGATAGCCCAGGCGGCCTGGGGCCGGGTGTTCCGGGCGGCGATGGATGCGATCGCTGGCTGCTTCGCGCGGCGTGAGACACGTGCGACGGCAGCGGAGATGATCAACGGGCTGCTGACGGAGGTGGACAGGCGGAACTGCTGGACGCTGGCTGAGGCGCTGGGGCATCCAGGCCCGCACCGGCTGCAGCATCTGCTGTCACGGGCGAGGTTCGACCATGACCGGGCCCGGGAGGAGATCGCCCGCCTGGTCGCGCGTGAACTTGCAGGTCAGGACGTGGTGCTGGTCGCGGACGAGACCACGGACGCGAAGTCCTCGACCGACTGCGTCGGCGCCGGCCGCCAGTACTCCGGCGCGATCAAAGGCGTCGGACTGTGCCAGGTCGCCGTGCACCTGGCCGCGGTCACCGAGTCCGCGCGGGTGGTGATCGACCGGGCCCTGTATCTCCCGAGGGACTGGGCTGCGGACGAGGAGCGCCGCGAGGCAGTCGGCGTCCCGGAAGGGATCATATTCGCGACGAAGCTGCAGCAGACCACCGCCATGGTCAAAAGCGCGCTCGAGTTGGGTGTCCGGGCACGCTGGTTCGCCGGTGACGATGTGTATTCGGGCCGTGAACTTCGCAGGAGCATGCGGGAATTCGGGCTCGGCTACGTGGTCGGCGTGTCCCACACATACACGGTCACGGATGGAGCGGGCCGCAGGTGGAAGGCTCGCCAGATAATCAACAAGGTACTGCCGCACCAGCGGATGCGCATGCAGACCGGACACGGAACGAAGGGCACCCGCGAGTACGACTGGGCCTGGCTCGATGTCCGTGCGGACGACACCCCCAACGGACACAGAGATGACGGCACCAGCGTCCTGGTCGCTTGCCGACACCGGTACACCGGCGAGATCTCCCTTGGCCAGGCGCCTGTTGGAGACGTCGATCAGATTCTGCTGCGGGAGGTACGCCTTGTCGGTACCGTCCTCGTGCGCCTTGGCGTAGGTGATGCCCTTCGTGTTCAGGATGGAACTGGCCAGCCGGGCCGACTCGCTCGCCGGCTTCGCGGGTGTGTGGTGCCGGGCTGCTTCTCCGTGCTTCCCCCGGGGAGGGCTCCGCTGTCGCGATCGGCCCGGCAGCAAGAGCGATGGCCGGGACCCGTCACAGCACCCGCCAGCACCGCCTTGTCGCCCGCCGACGGGGCGGCCGGGCCGACGCCGCGGCGTTCCCTCTCCTGCAGCGCCCACTGCCGCACAGTGGCCCGGTTAATGCCCAGGTCGACGGCGATGTCTTTTAGGTCGCCCCTCGTGTGGACTCGCCTGTTTCTTCCAAGGTGGCTTGGCCGACTTCTTCCAAGGTGGCTTGGCCGACGCGATCGACCGGAGGCCGATCCAGGTCGCGTGAACCACCGGCCCCACGCCCGGCCGCGCTCGGTGTGGTGTCGGGCGCGGCATGCGGCGTGAGGCGGCGGGTTCGCAGGGGGACTGTTTGGTGCTCGCCCCGGATCAGTCGCGTTCCACGTCGACGGTGGTCAACTGCGCGTACCGCTCCGGGTCGGTGCGTCGGATGCGGCGCGCCACCACGAGACCTATGCAGAACACCACGGGCAGCGGGATGAGCAGCCCGACGTTGACCACGCCCGAGGCTCCGGTGAGCAGGTCAAACCGCAGGGCCGCTAGGACGGTGAGCACGCTCAGCCCGAGGCAGGAGAGCAGGGGTGCCCACATTGCCCGGAAGCTGGAGACACCGCGGCGGTCGCGCCGGAAGAATCCGTACACCGAGAGGGCGGCGAGGGCCTGCATCGCCATGATGCCCAGGACACCGGTGCCGTTCGGCCACAGGAAGACCACCGCGTACGGATCGGCGCCGCTGAGGGCTCCGGCTGCGATGAAGACTGCAGCGAGAAGACTCTGGACGAGCACGGCGGTGCCGGGGGATCCGTTGCCGGTGGTGACGCGGCCGAGCCGACGGGGCAGCAGTCCCTCGCGACCGAGGGCGTACATGTATCGGGCTGCGGCGTTGTGGAAGGCGAGGGTGGCGGCGAAGGCACTGGTGATGATCAGCACGTGCATGCTGTCGGGAAGCCAGGAGCCGACGAAGCGGCCGGCAGCGCTGAACACCATGTCCGGCCCACTCCCGCCCCGCGCGATTCGCACGGCGTCCTCGGGGCCGAAAGCACCCATGACCACCCACACGGCGAAGGCGTAGAAGACTGCGAGGAAGCCGACGGCGATGAACGTGGCCCGCGGCACGGTGCGCCTGGGCTCGCGGGCCTCCTCGGCGTAGATCGCGGTCGCCTCGAAGCCGGTGAACGCGCCGATGGCCAGGACGAACATGCCGGCCACACCCGCACCGCCCAGGGACCCCGGGTTCAGCACGGCGGGGTCCAGGGCTGCCGTGCCGCGGTGGCCCAGTACGCCGCCCTCCAGGATCAGCAGGATGACGACCTCCAGGACCAACGCGAGCCCGAGCACCTTGGCGCTGAGGGTGACCCGGAGCCAGCCGAGGACAGCGACGGCGACGATGCAGATCGCCGACCAGGCCCACCAGGGCGCGACGAACCCGGTGAGGTCCGCGACACCGCCCGAGGCGAAGAAGCCGAAGCAGGCGACGAGCCCGATCTCCACCAGGTTGTACGAGACGACTGCGACGTAGGCCGTCCCAATGCCGGTGGCCTTGCCCAGGCCGCGGGCCACGTAGGCGTAGAAGGCGCCGGCGTTGCGGACATACAGGCTCATTGCGGTGAAGCCGGCCGCGAACAGCGCCAGCAGCCCGCCGGACAGGACGTATCCCAGGGGCGTGGCAAGCCCGCCCATCGCCATGGCGGCCGGGGCGACGCCTGCCACGGCCGTCAGTGGTGCGGCGGCGGCGACCACGAAGAAGACCAGGTCGAAGACGCCGATGGCGGCGCTGCTTAGGGCGGTGCCGCCTTCGGTGAGCGGCGTCCCGGTGTGCGGGGCGGGGGAAACGGGGGCGCTGGGGCGTGCGACGGGGGCGCGGCCGGAACCGCTGGAGACGGGCATGGGACTCCTAGCTGGGTGAGCTGAGTGGCCCTCAGGACAAGAAACTTGAAGGGCGCTTCGGGAAGGAGGAAGAGAAACCGGTGGTTTTCCGAGTAGTCCAGGGAGAAGGGCTGTGCGCCCGCCGTGATCCGGTCACTGGAGAGGGGGTGCGCCCGTAGCGCGCTTCGGACATTCCGGGTGGCGCGGCGAAGGTCGCGCTCCGCTCGGGCGCGTACGGGGGCGGTGGCGGTCGGTGGTGTTACCAGGCTCGCTGGGCACCTGGTTCGGGGGTCGGCAGGCCCGCCACCGGGCAGCCTTCGGTCGCGAGGATTCGGCCGGCGTGCATGACCAGCAGGCGCCGGGGGTGTGCGGCGACCGCCTCGGCCACGCTTCCCGCCGCGACGGCGACGAGGTCGGCGCGGCTGCCCGGTTGCAACCCGTAGCGGTCCAGGCCCAGCGCGGCGGCGGCCTCTGTGGTGACGAGCGAGGCCGCGGTCCGCAACTCGTCATCGGTCATCAGGTCGGAGCGCAGGCCGATGATGGTCGCCCGCTCCAGCATGTCGCCGGTGCCGTACGGCCACCATGCGTCGCGGATGTTGTCGGAGCCCGCGAAGACACGGACGCCGCTTTCACGCAGCCGCAGTACGGGAGGCATGGGTCCAGCGGGCCCGTTGGTGAGGATGGATACCCCCGCCTGTGCCAGCGCCGCCGCGGTACGGGCGAATGTGGCGGCCTCGACGTCGCCGAGGCAGTAGGCGTGGCTGACCGTCACTCGGCCGCGGAGGCCGAGCGCGCCGGTACGAGCGGCGATGGCGCGCAGCTGTGCGGCGCCGGCCTCGCCGGGATCGTGCAGGTGGATGTCGACGCCGGTGCCGTGCCGCTCGGCAAGCCCGAAGACCACATCGAGCTGTCCGTCGACGTCACCGTCGAAGCCGTGGGGGTCGAGGCCGCCGACGAGGTCGGCACCTTCGCGCAGCGCCGCGTCCAGCAGGTCCGGTACGCCAGGCGCGGTGACCACCCCGCTCTGCGGAAAGGCGACGATCTGCATCATGATCAGGTCGCGGACGCGCTCGCGGACCTCCAGCAGGGCATGCAGGTTCGCCAGGCGGGAGTGCGGGTCGATGTCGACATGCGAGCGGGTGTGTCCGGTGCCGTGACCCACCATTCGGTGTATCAGTGCCAGGGCGCGCTCGGGCACCGGCACGGTGAGCCGCTGCCGGGTCTCGAGCTCGGCCGCGACCCGCTCGCGGATCGTGCTGCCCGCCACGTGCGACTGCCAGGGCGCCCCGAGAAACGTCTTGTCCGGATGGGAGTGCCCGTCCACGAACGCGGGGAGCAGGAGCGCGCCGCCCAGGTCGACACGGCCGTCGTCCGTGCCGCCGACCGTGCCGGTCGGCTCCTCGGCGAGCGATACGCGCTCGTCGACGGCTGCAATCAGGCCGTCACGCAGGGACACGTCTGCGCGTCGGCCGTTCGGCAGCGTGACATTGGCCAGGGTGGAGGGGGACGAGGTGCTGCTGTGCATAGGGGCTTTCCGAACGCGCGAGGGTGTTTTCAGTGCGTCTCGACCGGGGCCGCAGACATCGGACTGCGCCGTGTGGGCCGAGGGCACCCACAAGTTACTTGGTATACCGAATACCAGGCAAGGTCTTCTTTCGCCTGGTGGGCACTAGGATGGAGCGGCGAACGGCAGGGCAGCAGTCGGGAGAAGGCGCGAGATGGCGGAGACCACGCGGGATACCAGCATCGGAGCCGGGGACAAGTCCCTGCGTGACCAGGTGTACGAGGCGCTTCGTGAACGCATCATCGAGGGCCGACTCGAACCCGGCCAGCGGGTGGTCGAGCGAAACCTCGCCGCGGAGTTCGAGGTCTCCCGCATTCCGGTGCGCGAAGCCATGCAGCGGCTGGAGACGGAGGGCTTCCTCACCACCCAACCTCGGCGCGGAACCATCGTCTCCCGGGTCGGAGTGGAGGACACCGCCCACTTCTTCGACGTGCGCGAAAACCTCGAGGCGCTCGCCACGGACCTCGCCGCACGCCACGCCGACGCGCCGGGCCTGCGCAGGCTGGAGCAGCTGCTCATACGCGCCCGCCGGGCCGCCGATCGCGGACGTGCACGTGAACTCGCGGCGCTCAATGCTGACTTCCACCGCCAGATCGTCGTCTTGTCCGGCAATCCGCTGCTCCAGGGCCTCATGCAGCCGCTGGACGGGCGGCTGCGGCGGCTTTTCCGGTTGACCGCCGAGCCCGGGGACGGGCCGCTGATGTGCGGTGAACACGAGGAGCTGTTCCGCGCCGTGCGGTCGGGCGACTCGCAGACGGCTGCACACCTGGCCCGACGGCATGTGGCCAACACCCGGGCCGCCGCCCTGCAGATCCTCGCCGCGCGCGCGGCGGCCGAAGGACAGGAGCCACTGTTCGCCGTCGCAGGGCGGTGAACGCAGGGCTTGACCCCGCTGTCCCGACGCGCGTCGCCCTGGCCGCAGGGCGGCACCGACTTCGTACACCTGTGCAGACGAAGGAGGACCACGACCCTTTCCCAACCGGCCGCCGGCGAACTCGGCCATCTGGACCAGGGCGTCGAGGAGTGGCACCGCAGACACACGCAGGAGACCTGGCACACCCTGCCCTTGCCGAAAACCTCATCCACCCAGGTGGGAGCCGGTGTGTGGGGAGCGCGGGTTCTCGAGCACGGGCACTCGAATCGGTACTCACGCACGGCTGAAGATCACCCGACATGATGCCAGGTGATGCTGCTGCGACTGGCTTACCTGACCGTGACGAACGCGCTCGCCGTGCTGCGCCTGCTGCCCATGCGCGACCGGGACAAAGACGCAGAGATCCTCGCCCTGCGCCACCAGATCACGGTGCTGGAGCGCCAACTCCGTGGCGAGAAGGCTCGGTTCTCCCCAAGCGATCGCGCGTTCCTGGCGGCGCTGCTGCACCGGCTCCCGCGGAAAGCGCTCCGCCGGGTGCAGCTGCTGGTGCGCCCGGACACGGTACTGCGCTGGCACCGCAATCTGGTCGCACGCCGCCACGCTGCGCGCTCCCGGCCCCGGCGCCCCGGAAGGCCGCGGACCGTGCGCCCCATCCGGCTCCTGGTACTGCGGCTCGCCCGCGAGAACTCCACCTGGGGATGCCGCCGCATCCACGGCGAACTCCTCGTTCTGGGCGTCACCGTGGCCGCCTCCACCGTCTCACCCAGGCATCGTGCAGGCCCGCATCTTCCAGGACGCATGGAACATCCTGATGGGCGCCATCATCGCGACTCGATCGTGTGCAGCCGCCGCTGATAGTGGCAGTAGCGGGCGACGGCTTGGCGTTGTCCGCGCCACTGTGACCATCTCAGTGCGCGTGCCCTGGTGAGGGACTGATGAGCGCGTGTGGCGGGTGGGTGGAGGCGCGGGTCCGTGCCACCTGGCAGCGCCAGGGAGGTCTCCTGCGGCGCAATGTCCACGAGACCGGGAAGCCGGTTCACGCTCCCTTGCGGTCCACCGGGCCCAGCCACTGCGTCAGGGCCTTGCGCGCCTCGTCCGGGTCTGGGTCCTCGGCCGCCCACGCGGCATAGCCGTCGGGCCGGACCAGGAGGGTGGGGCGCAGGCTGGTCGCCGGGGAGACTGTCACCACTCGCCCGGCCCACGGCGTGGCAACCGCAGCGACGTCGCGGCCCACTAGCACGAACTTGCCCTCCCGCAGTGCCTCATAGAGCCTGGCCGGTTTCTCCGCCAGGCGGAGGTCTGGTATTCGGCGTCCGACGAGCGGATGAGATCTGCAGGGTGCCCGGTAGGTGATCCCGATGCCGGAAATGCCGCGTGATGCGCGCGCCTCCACCACGACCAACTGGTGCACGACGGTGGCCAGCGCGGCGCGCAATGCGCGGATCAGAGGTGACCCGGTGGTGACGGCGGTGAGGAGTGCGTGACTGACGCGTAGGACCATGCGCCCTACCGGGTGACGTTCCGTGTGGTAGCTGTCCAGCAGTGCATCACCAGCCCAGCCGTGTAGGACGGCTGCCAGTTTCCAGCCGAGGTTGGCGGCGTCCTGGATCCCGGTGTTCATGCCCATGCCGCCGGCGGGCGAGTGGACGTGTGCGGCGTCGCCCGCGAGGAACACGCGTCCCTGCCGGTAGTGGGGTACCTGCCGTTCGTCGCTGTGGAAGCGGGAAAGCCACCGTGGGTCGTGCATCCCGAGGTCGTTGCCGATCGTGCGCTTGGTGATGTCCCGGACGTCCTCCAGGGTGATCGGCGCATCGTCAGGCACCTGTTCGCGCCGGTCCCAGCCGATGATCCGGTACCAGCCGTCGCCGAACGGCGCGAAGAACGTGAAACCTTCTTCATTCGAGCTGAAATTGAAGATGTCGTCAGGGGCGCGGTCGAGCTGCACATCGGCCAACATCACGGAGCGGATGGCCGACTTGCCGGGGAACGGCATACCCAGGCTCTGCCGGACGGTGCTGCCCGCCCCGTCTGTACCGACGGCGTAACGGGCCCGAAGTGTGGCCATGGTGCCGTCGGAATGGCGCACGTCCACGTCGACGCCGTCCGGGTCCTGCCGTAGCCCGGTGACCTGAGCCCCACGGAGGATGGTGGCTCCCGCTTCCTCGGTCCGGCGCAGCAGGGCCCGCTCGACCTGCCACTGGGGAATGGTAAGGATGAAAGGGAAGCGTGTTCGCAGTCTGGAGAAGTCGATACTGAGACGGCCGAACGGATGCAGCGCACGGGTCGGGGTACCGATGCGGAGGAGTCCGTCGGCCAGGCCTCGGGCGTCGAGCTGCTCCAGGGTTCGCGCATGGAGGCTGAAGGCGCGGCTCAGATTGGATTCGTGGTCGCGTTGCTCCAACAGTGTGACATTGACTCCGGACGTGGCGAGGTCACCCGCGAGCAGGAGGCCGGTCGGACCGGCCCCGACCACCAGAACGTCGGCGTCCGGTGCCCGGTGCGGGTTCGAAGAGACACTCGCTGACATGTCCGTCGTGTTCATATTTCCGAGTGTCAGCCCTGCTCGAGGGCGCCGCATCGCGAGATCCGGATCGTCTGGCCTAGTCGTGGGCGGGCCGTCGGTAAGTGCTGCCGCCGCCTCCACGGCATCAGCCCGTCCTGGACCCGCCGTCTTACTCCGCCGAACCGCAGCGGGGATCGGGGCACTGCCCAAGACCCCGACCAGCCTGGCGTCAAGCCCGGGTACGCACCGTGTCCAACCGGCACGGCGGCCCAGATGAACATTGATGAATGGGGCTGAATGAGACGGAAACTGAGACGGGCTGCCCGCCCACGCCGCGGCGGAGGTGTCCGGCCTGCTCGGTGCCGCCGGGCGCGGCCTTCCGCCCTCCCCGCTTGGCGGTGGTGGTCGACCGTCCCCGGGCGGCCGCCGCGGAGACGCCACGCTTGGTGGCGCCGGGCATCGGCCGGTTCAGGGCCTCCCCCATCTTGCGCATCGCGGGGATGTCGACCGGGTTTGCCGAGCCGTTCGCGGGCGGGGGCGGGGTACCCAGGTAGTTGGCGGTGGCCAGGCCGGCGCCGGAGGCGGCGGACAGGCCGGCCTGCGCGTGCATCAGCGGGAGGATCGGGGTGTAGACGAAACGGCCCACCCCCATGGCCGCGGCGCCGCAGCCCGCAGGACATGACCGCGAGGAGAGCCGCCCGGGGCGGCCGTCCGCTCGGCGCCGGGGAGCGGGCGGTATGTCTTGCTCTTCGCCGTGTCCGGCGCGTCCGCGAAGTCCGTCATGGCCGTCACGACCGGGCCGGGTCGTTGGGGTGGGACTCCAGGGCGGTCACGGTAATGGTCATCCACGGCCGCAGCGGGAGCGTGCCGAGCACCTTCTCGTGGAGCTCCTCCTCGTCGGCGGCCCGCCAGACGCCGATGCTGCGCAGCTCGCCGACCGGGCGCCACAGCCGGGCCAGGCGGCCGGCGGCGGCCAGTTCGCGAGCGCGCACCGCCTCGGCGGCGCGGCGGCGGTCGGTCTCCTCCTCAGGCGTGCCCTCGGGCACGGTGGTGGTGATCTCGACCAGGAACTCGTGCAGGGGTTCGGTCGTGGCTTCGTTCGGGAACTCGCTCATCTCGGACTCCGTTCGGGCACGCCCGGCAAGCGGCCGGTGCGTGGTGCGTGTCGCGGACGCTCCGCTGGTGTGCGGGGGCGCCGCCGTATTGTCATCGTGCGTCGGCCGCCGGACCGGATGCCACGACCGGCGTCCTCACTGCTGATAGGCGCAGCCTCCCAGCGCCCGTAGCATGTGGGGGTGGAGCTGCGCCAACTCCGGTACTTCGTCGCGGTCGCCGAGGAGCTGAACTTCAGCCGTGCCGCCGCACGCCTGCTGATCGCCGGCCCGTCACTCTCCCAGCAGATCAAGGCGCTCGAACGCGACCTCGAGGTGAGGCTGTTCGACCGCGACCGGCGCTCGGTGGTGCTCACTCCGGCGGGCACGGCGCTGCTCCCGCACGTGCGGGCGCTGCTGGACCGGGCCGACGACCTGCGGCGCCGGGCGGGGCGGCTGTCCGGCTCGGACCCGGTGCGGCTGGGCTACGTCAACTGGCTGCCGCCCGACCTGGGCCCCCGGACCTCCGCCGTGGCGCGGGTGCTGGTCGACGCCTGGGTGGCGCCCTCGCACGCCCAGGCGGCCCGGGTCGCCGACGGCAGCCTGGACGTGGCGGTGTGCTGGGTCCGGGAGGAGGACCTGGAGCGACTTGGCCTGGTGGCCCGGCTGGGCGGCGCCGACCGGCTGTACGCCGTGTCCGCGGGGCCGGCGACCGGCCCGGTCCGCGCGCGGGAGACCGCGGTGCTCCTCGACGGCGATGTCACGTCCTGGGAGTCCTGGAACGTCTACGCCGAGGAGCTGGCCCGCGACACGGGCATCCGCGCGCAGCACGTGTCCGACGGCGGCGTCACCGGTCCGGCGTTCTTCGACCACGTCCGCCGCCTCGGCCGGCCGGTCGTCAACTCCCCCAAGGGGCAAGGAGCTGCGCTGCCCCCCGATCTGGTCCAGTGCCCGCTGGCGGGGCCGCAGCCGTACTGGACCTAGTCGGTGGTCCGGCGGGCCGACGAGGTCCGCCCGGCCGTGCTCGCGGTGGTCGACGCGCTGTGCGAGGGCATCGACGCCGCGGCCCTCGGGCTGCGCGACGCCGGGGCATGGCTGCCCGCCAGGGACCCCCACCGGCGGCGCTGAGTCCGGTCGCGCCCCGGACGGGCGCCGGTCACCGCTCCGCCGCGGGTTCCTCCGGCAGCAGGGAGACCTGGTAGTGCGCGATCGCCCAGCCGTCCGCGCCCCTCCCGTCCCCACCCGGCACCAGGGCCCCGAGAGAGGTGTGATCACGTCGGGAGGCGAAGGCCGCGGAGTCCGGGGACAGCCGATTGGTCTCCCGGGTGCCTGCGCCGTAGCTCGAACCCGTAACTACGCTGCGGAGGAAGTCAACGGCGCTCATCGTGCGCGTCCAAGCCGCCACTCCTTGGAAACGCACCAGGTCAGATGAGGGTTTCGTGGCCACATCCATCCAACGCGCCAAAGGCGAGACGCACGCAGCCACTCTCATTCTTGAGTGCCTGGACAGCCGGGGCCAAGAGTACGACGTCCACGAAACCCTGGCTCTCCGGGATGACCGCCTCGCCGCTCCCGATGGGGTGGTAGACCTCGGGGATCCAGTCCAGCGGTCGGCACAACTCGCCGCGGCGCCGCGCATCCTTAAGGAAGGCCAGTCCGGTCTCGGTCACCGTCAGCGCGTGCCCGACCCGCAGCCGCACAGCGGTCCGGTCCGACACCGTCTTCGACGGCCGCCGTCCCCGCAACTCCGGCCACTCGCAGGCGACCTGCACGCCGTACTGGGTGGGGAACCACACTCTTGTCCGTCCGGCCTGCGGCAGGGTGATCCGGTCAACCTGGCCCTCGGCGCGCAGCTTGGCCAGCCGGCGCCGGGTCTGCTCGATCCGCACCCCAGGGCTGAGGATGAGGTGCATCTGCTCGGTGGTCACCATCCGGTACTGAGCCAGCACCGCCAGCGCCATCCGGTCGCCGCCGCCCGCGTCCACGTCTGCCATCGTCGGTCCGCTCCTTCGCACGGTGCGGCGGCAGGACACGTGGCGGAAACGGCGGCCCCGGCTGATCATCTCGCCACCGGCCAAAGCTCCGGCAAGAAGCAGCACCGCCCGCTTGCCGGGGCTCTTCCGCCGCTTGGCGTGGGTGGATCCGATGCGACGCATGGGACTCCCCGGTGACAGGATCGGTGTGGCGGTACTGGAGGCGCTGCTGGCAGGCGTGGTCTCGCCAGTGGAGCTGGCGGCGCTGGCCAAGGGCAGTCTCCGCTCCAAACGGGTGGCCCTAGAAGAGGCATTGGAGCACCGGTTCCGAGTCGAGCACCACGGGGTGATGGTGCGTGGTCTGCTCGCACACATCGACGAGTTGGAGGCGCGGGTGGCCGACTACGACGCGGAGATCGCCCGTCGGCTGGAGCCGCACCGCGAGCTGCTGGAGCTGATCCAGACCATCCCCGGAGTGGGCACGAAGGTCGGCCAGGTCATGGTCGCCGAGATCGGGCTGGACACGTCGGTCTTCCCCACCTCCGCGCACCTGGCCTCATGGGCGGGAGTCTGCCCGGGCAACTACGCATCGGGCGGGAAACGGAAAGGAGGCCGGAGCCGACCGGGCCGAAATGGCTGAAGTCGGCGCTGACCGAGGCGGTCTGGGGCGCGGTGAAGGCCAGGGACACCTACCTGTCGGCGCACCACATGCACATCAAGGGCCGAGCGGCGGTTTCAAGGCGCAGGTGCGACCCGGCACGACATCGTCGTCGCCTACTGGCACATCGTCCATGACCACGTTCCCTACCGAGAGCTGGGTGCCGACTGGGCCACCCGCCGATTCAGCACCGAGCACAAGGCGAAACGCCTGACCGCTCAACTCCAGGCCCTCGGGTTCGAGGTCACCCTCGAGCCCGTCACCCCACCCGCCGAATGACCCACCCGCCATCCGGTCCGTCAGCAGAACACAACCATCGACGTTCGTGCTGCCCTGGAACTGGTGGATTCACATCTCAGCCGACGCCGTCCGCAGGACCTCGTTCGCCCGGCGTAGCTCGCGCACCTCGCGGCGCAGCTGGGCCAGCTCCTCCTTCTCCTCCGAAGTGAGCAGGTCGTCCCGCTCGCCGGCATCTGCCTCGGCCTGCCGGATCCAGCCGCGCAGGGCCTCGTGATGCACGCCGAGCTCCTCGGCGAGGCGACGGATGACGGGCTTCGGTTCCGACGTGCGATACATCCGCACCGCGCGCTCACGCAACTCCAGCTGGGGGCAGGCATCGTCAGATCTCCTCTCACGAGAGTCATCTGACCTGCTGTCACCCCTCCTCGCATCTCGGGGGAACCTCAGGATCGGCAAGAGCACGCTCGCCCTGCACTACGCACACAAAGACGTCCGGCCGAGCGGGCGTGCCGGCCACGATCCGCGAGAGCCGCCCCAGCCTCAGCGAATTGGCGCAATGGTCACCCGCCAGACGACGGGTGACCATTGCGCCAATGCAGGCGCGCGCTAGTTGGCAACAGTGACGGCGACCGAAGCCGTGGTCACGTGGCCCAGGGAGTCGATGACCGTAGCGCTCAGGGTGTGCGCCCCGTTTTTCACCTTGGTGGTGTCGAGGTTGTCGTCCAGCTCGCCGTTCGCCGGCTTGACCGTATTCACGAGGCCCTTGCCGTCCAGGCGGAGCTGGTACGACTTAAGGTTCGCGCCGGCAACCTCGGCCGCGACCTGAGCGGTGCCGCTCAGCACCGCACCGGCCGTGGGGGCCGCGAACGCGACGATCGGGGCATCCGTCAGAGTGAAGTGCTGCGTGGTGACGTTGCCCGCGAGGTCCGCGACAGTGATCGTGTTGTCACCGAGGACCGCGTGGTAGGAACCGGGGCGGATGTGGCTGAGCCCGACCACCGGCGCGCTCGGAAGCACAACCGGGAAGCCGTTCACGCTCACCTGGCCGATGCCGCCGGCGTCGCGCATCACAAAGGAGACAGCCTGGTAGGTGCCGTCGAAGCCGACGTTCATCCCCGGGTTGTCGTTGAGCGAGATCGTCGGCGGGGTGCCGTCGAGCTGGAAGGTCAGCGGGACGATTTCACCGGCGGCGGTGTAGAGCTTCAGCTCGTTGGTGCCCTCGACCGAGCCCAGAACGCCCGGCTTCACGCCGTTGAGGTCGTAGTCGACGACGTTGTTAACGTCAGTCATGACACCGTTGATCGAGAACTTGTCCACCAGCGTGGACGCGTGCAGAGCGAAGTCCACGGAGCTGTACACGCCGGCCGAGCCGATCGAGGTGTCCTTGATCGTGATGGTCGGAGCGTGCTGAACGCCCGGGCTCCCCAGGTAGAGGTCCTTGACCTCGGCAGGGTACAGCGCCCGGTCGAAGAGGAAGAACTCGTCGATGTCGAGGACGTTGCCGATGTTGTAGTGCCCGGTGCCGTCGTTGCCGATCATGGTGCTCAGCGCTGTGAACGGCTGACCGGCGAACTTGGCGATGCTGCCAGAGCCCGACTGCACGCCGTCGATGTACAGGGTGACGGTCCCCGCGGCGCGATCGGCCGTGAAGGCCACCTGATGCCAGGTGCCGTCCGTGATGGGCTGGGCCGTGGTGCAGTCCACGCGGCCCACACCGCCGGCGTTGATGTTGAGCACGATGTTGCTCGTGCGGGTCGAGAACACGAAGCCCGGGTTGGAGCCGCTATTCCAGTCCTTGTTGCCGAAGATCGACGGGTCACTGCCGGTCTGCGTGGACCGGACCCACGTCGCCATGGTGAAGCTGTAGTTCGCCGGGTAGCTCGAGAGGTCGTCCAGACGAACCCATGAGTTGGTCGAGTTGAAATGCGCGGCCTGACCGAACTTACCCTGGACGTAGGAGACGTCGTTCGCGGTCGTCGCAGCCCCGGTGGTGCTGTTGGCGTTGCCGTCGAACGGGAGGTAGTAGTGCAGCGAGGTCGAGAGCGCATCGGGGAGGTTCAGCGGGTCCCCGCCCGGCAGACCGGCCTGGTAGTCGGCCTGGACCTGCACGGCGCTGATGGCCTGGTCGTAGAAGTTCACGTTGTCGAACAGCGCGTCCGTCTGCGGCGCGTAGTTTAGGGCGCCGTTCTGACCGATCGCGAACGGCAGGCCCGAGTCGAGGTTGTCACCGGTGGCGACGGTGGTCGTCGCGCCCGCCTGCCTGCCGTCCACGTACCACTTCGCGGTGCCGGCGGAGCGGTCCACGACCGCGGCCACGTGGTGCCACGCGCCGACGGTGGGCGCATTGCCCAGGGTCTCGTGGACACCCTCGGTGCCGAAGCAGCCGAGCAAGGAGCCGTTGCTGCCCGAAGCGTTGTAGGTGGCGAAAGCGTTGTCGCTGCACGAGCCGCCGTGCTGGTTGGCGAAGAGGTAGGCATCCCCCGTGTACGAGTTCTGCTTGATCCAGAAGTCGTAGGAGAAGCTGCCACTGGCGTCGGTCTTGCCGGCGATGCGCGGAAGCGTGACCTGGCGGCCGGCGGAGACGTGGGCGGCCTGACCGGACAGTCCGGGCGCGTAGGCGGGGGTGCCGTGCCAGGTGCCGTTGTTGCCGTTGCCACTGGAGTCGGTCGTGGTGGTTCCGGAATCTGAGTCGAAGGTGTACGACACCACCGGCGCAACGAGGCCGGACGCGGATGCCGCATGGGCAGCGACCACGCCACCCACGGCGAAGGAACTCAGGCCGGTGATGGCCAGAAATGTCGACAGCACGGTCGTGAGTGCCCGTCTGGCGAAACCGCTGGCGCGGAACCGCGACCTCGCGGGGAGGGCTTTGTGGGGCATGTGAGTTCATCTCTTTTCGAAAGATTGCCAATGGGGATGTCGAGTCGGTCGAAGGTGCGGCGGGGCTTCGTGCGGCGGCGGGCGGCAGGTTGAGCGGCACCACTGGCGCTCGTCACGAGAACATGCCTCGCCCCAGCCAGTCCTCGCGGTTCCGCACTCCGGGGAGGGCGAAGAAGTAGCCGCCGCCGAACGGGGAGATGTAGTCCACCAGCGGCTCGTCGATCAGGCGCTTCTGCACCGTCACGAACTGGCGCTCAAGATCCTGGTTGAAGCAGACGAAGATCAGCCCCATGTCGAGCTGACCGTTGGGGTCGGTGCCGCCGCTGTAGTTGAACCCGCGACGCAGCATCCGCTGATCGTCTGCCGAGCCGTCGTGCGGGTTGGCCACGCGGATGTGCGCTGTGACCGGGACGACGTTGCCGTATGGGTCGCGTTCGTAGTTCGGCACGTCGAACTCCTTGCTGCCGGCGAGCGGCGCGCCGCTGTCGCGGTCGCGGCCGATCATGCGCTGCTGCTCCGTGATCGAGACCCGGTCCCAGAACTCCACGAACATCCGGATCAGGCGCACGACGTGGTACGAGCCGCCCTCGACCCAGTCGGGCTCCCGGTGGCCGCCGTGCGTCCAGACGAGACGGTCGACGAGCGTGCGATCGCCGGTGAACTCCTGGTTGGCGGTGCCGTCCTTGAAACCGAGCAGGTTCCGCGGCGTGCCACTCGGCCGCGGCGGGCTCATGAAGCCTTCCTTGCGCCACAACACCTGCAGGTCGGCGCGAGTGGCGCGCATGAGGATGCGCAGCGCGTGCAGTGCTGTGTCGCGATTGTTGGCGCAGATCTGCAGGAGCAGGTCTCCGTCGCACATGCTGCGGTCGAGGGCGTCGTTGGGGAACTCGTCCATGGGCCGCAGCAACGCCGGCTTGGCCTTCGCGAGGCCGTACCGCTTGTCGAAGAGACTGGCGCCCACGCTGACCGTGACGGTGAGCCCGTCCGGAACGACCTGGGTGCCGAGCACGCCGTTCTCATAGCTGGTCGATGCCACGCCGTCGTACGGCACGTCCTCACCGCTTGTCAGGTAGCGAACGGTGGACGTGAGCGTCTGCAGCGTCTGCTGAAGCTGAGCCCGGTCGGCTGAGGTGACCGTGAACGAAACGAAGACGGCGGCGCGCTGTGGCGGTTCCAGGATGCCCGCCTGGTGGGCTCCTTCGAAGGGGTAGCTCGCCGACGGCGCCTGCTCGGTGCCGGGCGCGGCGGTCGCCGCGCTCACGGCGTCGTCTCGCACGCCGGCCGAGGCCGTGATCGCGGCAGCGACGGCGCCGGCCGAGCCGACGGCGAGGGCGCCGAGGAGGCCTCGCCGGGTGGTGTGCGGGTTCATTTGCCGTTGCCTCCGGTCGCGCCGCTGCTGTCGTTCCCAATGCCGCTTCCCTCGTCGGGACTGTCGCGAGGCTCGGTGACGGGTGGGATGTGGGAGAGAAGCTCGACGGCCTGCTGGACATGAGCATCGAGTTCGGCTCGTTGCACAGCGGTGAGGGAGGTCAGCGGCACCCAGCCGTTCGCATGGTGGTAGCTCTCGACGAGCACCTGGGTCTGGCGCAGCCAGCTCTGCGTCCGGCCGAGCCACGGATCCTGAGCAGTCAGCAGCGGCACCAGCGGCTGAAGCGCGTGACAGGTGCCGGTGATGTTCGCATCGACGGTGGCGAGCTCGGTGTGGCTGCCGGCATCGCCGATCCCGTTGAGGTCCTTGCCGAGCGTGTCCTCGAGGATCTCATGGGCACGGATGCCCATGTCGAGCGGCGTGATCGAGTTCGGCTTGGCGAGCTCAGCCGGCAGCTTTCCGACATTCGCGATCAATGTGTCGGCGTACGGCGCGATCTCCGCCGGCGGCTCGCCTGCCCAGAGCAGCGCCTCGATCTTGCGGAAGCCGGTGAGGTGAGGTGAGGTGACCGCGGCGGCGTCGCTCGGTGGGTCGCCGTTGATCGCGTCACCCAGTTTCCCGAATGCGCCGTATGCGGCGCCGAGCTTCTCGTAGCTGAGATGCGCTGTCAACCAGTCCAGCTTCGCTGCGCCCACGTCGCCGGCGTGCAGATCCGCAGCAAGCTGTGTGACCTGCCTGCTCAGCGTCGGCAGCTGGCTCTGCACCCACGCCGTGTACTGATTAATGGGTATCCGAAGGTCGAGCGGCGTGACGGGCACGATCCCATTCACGGCTGTTGTTCCGGCGCCGCCGCCACCGGTATTGCCGGTTACGGCGATCGGCCTGCTCGACTTGATGGTGTATGCGGTGATGCAGACCCATTTGTAGGTACCGGGCGGGATGACCCCGGTGACCTGGCGAGTGGCGTTGATGCCGAAGTTCTCGACCTCGAGATAGATCTTCTTGCTGCGGGTGTCTTGGAGGTAGATCTCCATGTCGTCGCCCTCATCGTTCAGGACGTCAAAGCTGTAGTTGCCGGTGGGGCCGCCGTGCCAGTCGTCGATGCAGCTCGGCGTGCCGGACACGACGTGCACCTCAGTGCCCGCCGCCGTCCGCTTGACCGGGTGCGCCGCCCACGCCGCCGCGGTGGCGTCGACGAAGGGGCCTTTCACCGGGGAGTGCTGGCCAGCGGGCCACAAGCTGACCGCGACGATCGTCACCGTCGCGACGGCGACCGCCGCTACGACCGAGGCCCACAGCAGCAACCGCCGCCGTGGCCCCCCGTCAACGTGCGGCGCCTTCTCATCGGGTGCCGTGTGCATATCGCTTAGATCTGGGCGACGCGGCCGGCGTAGCGCTGCTTCCAGCCGTCGACCCCCTTGGCGGTGATGACGATGTCGTAGTAGCCCGACTTGGTCGGCCAGGTGACGACCTTCGACTTGCCCGCGGCCACCGAGATGGCCTGGTCGCGATCGAGGAAGTCGTTGGCGACCAGCTCGAAGATCACGGCCTGCGAGCCGTCGCTGTGGAGGGTGAGCTTGACCTGCTGGCTGGCACCCGACCCTCGGATTAGCTCGACCTCGATCCGCGGGATGGCGCCGTCGGTCTGCGCGGCCGGAACGACCTGGCCGGCGAACGTACGAACGAAGCGGTCCGGGCCGTAGATCGAGAACGCGTACTGACCACCGGTCTGTGTCGCGTCCCACGTGTGCGTGCGCGGGTGGGTGTTGCTGACCGTGTACGGCGTGCCGTACGTCTGCTGTGGGAGGTACTTGTCGGGGAAGACCAGCATGCTCGCACCCTTGCCCGGGCGACCGCCGTCGAAGCTCATGGCCGCGGTGACCGTGCCGGCGATGCGGTCCTCGACCAGGGTGGCGTGCTGGTGGAACGAGAGCGGGCGGACCTTGAGCGGGCCGGTGCTGCCCTGCGTCGGCATGACCTGCTCGCCGACCGGGGGCTGCGGCACGGGCGGCAGCGTCTTGTCCTTGTCGACGACCGCGGCCAGGCTTGCCGGGGTCGGCAGCGAGGGGAACGAGTTGTCGAAGCGGGTGAAGTCGATCGCTGAGAGCATGTCGCCTGAGACCGTACGGCGCCAGGCGCTGATGTTCTTGCAGATGGCCGGCTTGCCGAGAGTGGTGGTCCACTGCTCGAGCAGCATGATCGTCGAGGTGTGGTCGAAGACCTCCGAGCAGACGTAGCCGCCGCGGGTCCAGGGGGAGATCATCACGAGCGGGACGCGGCCGCCGAAGCCCGGGTTCAGACCCGGCGCACCCTCGCCCGGTGTGCCGTCCTCGGGGATGGGAGGCAGGACGTGGTCGAAGAAGCCGCCCTGGCCGAGGCGGTTGGCGCCGTTGGGCTCGTCGTAGTTGAGGATGATGAGGGTCGAGTCCCACAGCTCCGGGTTGTCGTGCACGGCCTGGATGACGCGGTCGACATAGATCGCGCCGTCATTGGGGGCGTGGTTCGGGTGCTCGCTCCACGAGGCCGGCGAGGTGACCCAAGAGACCTGCGGCAGGGTGCCCGCAGCGCAGTCGGCGATGAAGTCGCGCAGCACGTAATCGAGGTTGGTTCGGTCGTTCTTCTGATCCGCCGGCGGGTTGGTGTAGTCCTTGGTGATCCCGCCACGGGCGAGCAGACCCTTGCCGGGCTCGAAGTCGTCTGCGGAGGCGTTGACTGGGTTGTAACGCGCGAAGTCGCGCAGCGTGTTGTCCTCGTAGTCGCCGAACCAGCCGACGTCCTTGTTGTTGTCGACGTACATCTGCCAGGTGACGCCCGCTTTCTGGAGGACCTCCGGGTAGGTCTCCCACTGGAACAGGAACTGGCCGTTCTGGCTGTTGTTGATGCGCGGGCCGCCGCCGAGGATGCCCTGCGGGTCGTTGGTGCCGGTCCACATCATGATGCGGTTCGGGTCGGTGCTGGTGTTGAGGGAGCAGTGGTAGTGGTCGGCTACCGTCCACGCCTTCGCTATGGCGTGGTGGAACGGGACGTCCTGCTCCTCGAAGTAGAACATGCGGCTGCTGGTGTTCTGCGCGTTGTACTTCGTGGTGTCCGCGCGGTACGGCAGGAGATAGCCCTCGGCGCGGCTGTTCGGCTCGTAGAAGTTGGTCTGCCCGTTCTGCCAGGTCAGTGCCTGCTTGTCGTTGAAGCCGCGCGCGCCCGGCAGGTTCAGCGTCCCGAAGATGTGGTCGAAGGACCGGTTCTCCTGGGTGACGATGACAATGTGCTTCAGGTCGGCGATGGTGCCGGTCCGGCCCGTCGGCATCGCCGCAGCGGATGCCTGCAGGCGATCGGCACCCAGCCCGGCGGACATCGCGGCACCGGCCGCGGCCGTCAACCCGGCGGCCTTGAAGAACTTGCGGCGCGTGAAGTGCCGCCCCGAGGAGGGCGCAGTCGCAGCGGGCATGGCGCCCGACTCGGGCTCTACGAAGTTGTCCTCGTTGTTCGACATGGAGATGCCTCGTCTCGTCGTGATGGCGAAGTCGTTGGGGCGTGGACCACCCGCGGCCTCAGAGGCTCATTGCCGCGAGTGTCGACGAGGGAACGCATGACGGAACCACAGCCGAACCCCAGCTGTGGACTAGACCCGTTATTGGTTCGTTATCTAGATGGTTCGTGCCCGCCATCGGACCGGCGGGTCTGGGTGCGCCGGTGCGGTGGGGAGTCCCGGCGGCTGCACAACGGCCACCAGTGACTCGCCGTCGCCCGATTGATGGCTGATGCTCCGTCAGGACAGACTGCATTGCATGGAGTTGATCGGGCGGGGGCGGGAAGCTGACGTGTATGCCCTGGACGAGTCCAAGGTGTTGCGGCGTTATCGGCAGGGGGGACCAACGGAGCTGGAAGCTCGGTTGATGACCCATTTGGCGGCTTGTGGGTATCCCGTGCCGAAGGTGTACGAGATCACCGATACCGACATGGTCTTGGAGCGGCTGACCGGGCCGACGATGCTGGATGTGCTGGCCCGGCACCCCTGGCGGGTCGGATCCCTCGGCCGGACGTTGGGCCGCCTGCACGACCGGTTGCATGCGTCGCCGGCGCCGAAGTGGCTGCCCCAGCGGTTTGCGACGGCAGGTGACGACCGGGTGCTGCATCTGGACCTGCATCCGGGCAACGTGCTTCTGACCCGGCGGGGCCCCGTGGTGATCGACTGGCGCAACGCGGGCGCTGGTGATCCCGATGCGGATGTGGCGATGACCATGGTCACGGTCAGCAGCGCGGAGGTCCCCGGACTGGCCGTCCGCCTGGGGCGGAGTCTGCTTGTGCACAGCGTGCGCAAGGGCTCTCGGACCGATCCTGCGGGACGCATCCAGGAGGTGGCCGAAGCCAAGCTGACCGACCCGAACCTCACGCCTGCGGAGGCAGCCTGGCTGCGTCGTCGTACCAGCGACCGGACCCGGCAGCCAGGCCGCTGATCGGTCGCCGGGCGTGTGCGGGCGGCCGGTATCGGCGCGGCGACAGCAGCACTGGGCAGCAGCATCCCCATCAGCCCTTACGTCACGACGATCTCGTTCACCCTCTACGTCGCCTGCCGACTGGCGGGCAGCTACCGGGCCCGGCGGTGGGGAGCCAGGAGGGCGACGCTGCAATCCGCCTGACCGACGGGAGCGCCCGCCGGGCCGACGGGTGTGCGCGTCCACACGCACGCGCTGCCGCCCACTCCTCCGAGCTAGTCAGCCAGCTAATTAGTAATGAGATTCGTTTTCATGTAACGTTCTGCGTGCTCACCTCCAGGAGGACCCCATGGCCGTGCCCAAGCGCAAGATGTCCCGCAGCAACACCCGCCACCGCCGCGCCCAGTGGAAGGCGGCCACCCCGGCACTCGTCCCGATCACCGTCGACGGCGTCCCCTACCTGGTGCCCCAGCGGCTGGTGAAGGCGTACGAGCGCGGGCTGCTGCGCCCGGAGGACTGACCGTTCATGCCTTACGAGCGACTGCCCGTCACCGTCCTGTCCGGCTTTCTCGGCGCGGGCAAGACCACCCTCCTCAACCACATCCTCGGCAACCGCGAGGGACTGCGCGTCGCGGTCATCGTCAACGACATGAGCGAGGTCAACATCGACGCCGCCCTGGTGCGCGGCGGCGAGGCGGCCCTGTCACGCACCGAGGAGCGCCTGGTCGAGATGACCAACGGCTGCATCTGCTGCACCCTGCGCGACGACCTGCTCGAGGAGGTCGACCGGCTGGCCCGCGAGGGCCGCTTCGACTACCTGCTCATCGAGTCGTCCGGCATCTCCGAACCCATGCCGGTGGCCGCGACGTTCGCCTTCGCCCGCGACGACGGCGCCACCCTCGGCGAGGTCGCCCGACTGGACACCATGGTCACGGTCGTCGACGCGGCCAACTTCCTGCCCGAGCTGACCAGCGGCGACGAGCTCGTCGAGCGCGGCCTGGATCAGTACGAGAACGACGAACGCACCGTCAGCGACCTGCTGATGGACCAGGTCGAGTTCGCGGACGTCATCATGCTCAACAAACTCGACCTCGTCGACGAGGAAACGGCGGACCGGCTGCGGGCTACGCTCACCCGCCTCAACCCGGTCGCGCGCGTCGTCCCAGCCGTCCACGGCCGCGTGAAGGCCGCCGACGTACTGGGCACCGGGCTGTTCGACCTGGAACGCGCCCAACAGGCCCCCGGCTGGGTGATGGAGCTCAACGGCGACCACGTCCCCGAGACGGAGGAGTACGGGATCTCCTCGACCGTCTTCCGAGCCGAACGGCCGTTCCACCCCGGCCGGCTGTGGACGTTCGTGACTCAGGAGTTCGACAGCGGCGCGTACGGGCAGATCCTGCGCTCCAAGGGGTTCTTCACTCTGGCCAGCCGCCCGCAGGTGACGGGCCTGTGGTCACAGGCCGGCTCCGTCGCACGCTTCGAGCCCTCCGCTGCCCGCGACACCGACAGCCCCGACGGCCAGGAACTGGTCTTCATCGGCACGCACCTGCTCGCAGACGCACTGCACGCGGCACTGACCGACTGCCTCATGGCCGACGGCGAGAGCCTGCCGCCCGTCGACCCGTTCCCCGACTGGGACACCTACGGCATCGACGACACCTGCGAGCACGAGCACCGCGACCTTGTAGCGGGGGCCTGAAGACCCCGGGTCGGGCGACGAACGCAGCCACGGCGCCGCCCGACCCGGTACGGATACCGATCCGCCAGACCGCCATAGGAGAGGACCGGTACGCCCGGAGGCCCGAAGAGATCGGCGCACAGCCTCCGTCGGTACTATGCGGTGCGTCCGTGGTGTCGTACGGCGAAGCGAGTGACGTGAGCGATCCGGAGTACACCGAGGGCCGGTACGGGTTCTTCGATACCGTCCGCCTCGCCGTCCGGACGCTCGTGCAGGTCGTCGTCGGCGGTGTCGCGCTCGCCACGATCCTCGCGGTCGCGCTGATCCTCGGCCCGGTGATCGCACTCGACCTCTACACCCCGCCCGTCGCCGCCTGGTGGACGGTGTTCACCGCCGTCGTCGTCCAGGGAGTTCCCTTCCTGCTGCTGGGCACGCTGGTCTCCGCCGCCATCGGCGCCTTCGTGCCCGAGCGCGTCTTCAGCCGGCTGCTGCCACGCAGGACGGCGCTCGCCGTGCCCGTCGCGGGCGCGGCCGGCGCCGTGCTGCCCGGGTGCGAGTGCGCGTCCGTACCGGTGGCCAGAAGCCTGATGCGGCGCGGGGTCGCCCCGGCCGCAGCGCTCGCGTTCCTGCTGTCCGCGCCCGCCATCAACCCCGTCGTGCTGGTCGCCACGTCCATCGCCTTCCCCGGCCGGCCGCTGATGGTGGCGGCCCGGCTCGTCGCCTCCCTCGCCACCGCCGTCGTCATGGGGTGGCTGTGGGCCCGTTTCGGGCGCGAGGAGTGGCTACGGCTGCCGACGGAGCGTACGAGGCCGCCCGGATCCTCGCGCGGGCGTGCCTTCGCGGCCGGGCTGCAGCACGACTTCCTGCATGCCGGGGGCTTCCTGGTGCTCGGCTCGGCCGCCGCGGCGACCTTCAACATCACTGTGCCGCGCTCGGTCCTGGACCTCTTCACCGGATCGCTCTGGCTGTCGGTTCTGCTGCTGGCCCTGCTCGCCGTGGTGCTGTGCGTGTGCAGCGAGGCCGACGCGTTCGTCGCCGCGTCGCTGAGCGGGTTCTCGCCGATGGCACAGTTGGCGTTCATGGTGGTCGGGCCGATGGTCGATCTGAAGCTGATCGCGCTTCAGGCGGGCACGTTCGGCAGGGCCTTCACCATCCGGTTCTCGTCGGCGACCTGGGTGGTCGCCATGGTGAGCAGTGTGCTCGTGGGGTGGTGGCTGCTGTGAGGCGGTACGGGCAGGCCGTGCTGATGCTGCTGGTGGGCGCCGCCGTGCTGCGGATCTCGCTGTTCAGCGCCCTGTATCTGCGGTACGTGCAGTCCGGGCTGCGGCCGTACCTGATCGCGTCGGGGGCGCTGCTGGTGCTGCTGGGGGTGGCGGCGGGAGTGCGGGCCGCACGGGAGGTCCCCGACGAGGACGAGGCCGAGGACCCACACGGGCACGGGCACACCCACACGACCGGCCCGCGCCTCGCCTGGCTTCTCGCCCTCCCCGCCGCCGCGCTGCTGCTCTTCCCGCCGCCCGCGCTCGGCTCCTACAGCGCGGACCGGGAGGACGCGCAGCGCGCGGCCCAGGGCATCGGAACGTTCCCGCCACTGCCGTCCGGCGACCCGGTGGACCTGAGCGTCGCCGCCTTCACCTCCCGGGCGGTCTACGACAGCGATCGCTCGTTGAAGGGCCGTACGGTCCGGCTGACCGGCTTCGTCACGCACGGGGACGACGGCACGTGGTACATCACCCGGCTCCTGGTCTCGTGCTGCGCGGCCGACGCGACCACGAGCAAGGTGGAGGTCCGCGGCGCGGACGCCCCGGCGACGGACACGTGGGTGACGGCCACGGGCATCTGGCACCCCAAGGGCAGGCTGGGCTCCTCGGCGGCCTGGCCCCCGCTGCTGGACGCGAAGGCGGTCAGACGGGTCGAGGGGCCGTCAAACCCGTACGAGCAGCGTTGACTCAACGCTGTCCCGGCTATCGGGAACTGTAGGGAAGGAGTGCCATCTCGCGTGCGTTCTTGATGGCCTGCGCCACCTGCCGCTGCTGCTGACGCGTCACGCGGGTCACCCGACGGCTGCGGATCTTTCCGCGGTCGGAGATGAACTTCCGCAGCAGGTCGGTGTCCTTGTAGTCGACGTATGTGATGCCGGCGGCGTCCAGCGGGTTGGCTCGCTGCGGCTTGGCGGTCTGCCGCCGGGTGCTTGGGCGTCGGGGCATGGTCGGATCCTCTCTCAAGGGGCGGCGGTGGAATGCGCGGACGGTCGCGGTTCAGGACACTGGGTCGAGCAAGTTGTCGAATGCGTGCGGAAGTTGCTTCCAACGATCGCTGCCGGCCGCGTACTCGTCGTCGGTGAGCAGACACGAGTCGAGCAGTACCTGCAGACCGTCGCTGTCCAGACCGGGCGAGGTGAAGGTGAAGTACTGGCAGCGGTCGCCGTGTTCGGGGTGCCAGTCCACGGAGGCTGCCAGGCGGCGTTCGGCAGGTACCATCTCCCAGGCGGCATCCGGCAGGGCCGCCAGCCAGGGTCCGGCCGACTCCACGCACAGCGCGCCGCCGGCGGCGTCCCACGACAGCAGGGTGTCGGGGCGGTCCGCCAGCCAGAACCGCCCACGGCTGCGGGCGGCGGCGCAGGTCAGGTCCTCCAGTGCCGCGTAGAGGCGCTGCGGGTGGAAGGGGCGTGTCCGCCGCCAGATGAAGGTGCTCACGCCGTGCTCGTCGCACTCCTGCGGCAACAGCGCGGACGCGGGATGCAGGCGGGCGGCGGCCGCGTCCACGTCGAAGCCCGCCAGCAGAGCGGTCTGCAGGGCAGCGCTTCCCACGCGTACCTTTCGTGCGCCGGGTGTGAGCTGGGCGAGCAGCGCGTGGTCGGTGTCGTCGGCGGGCTCGCCGCCCGCTGCGCACGAGCCGTCCTCGGCGAGGGCGATCACCGTGGGGTATTCCAGTTGCCGGGCGAAGGTGTCGGCGATGGTGCGCTGGTCGGTCGGGGCGGCGGCGAGGCCGACGTCGGCCAGGTCGTCGCCGTTGGACAGGTAGGGCTGGACGAGTGCCGGGTCGATCGCGGTGGCGACCCCGGTCAGCGTCAGCGGCGCGCCCGCGGCGGCGATGACCGCGGCCATTGCCTGGGGTTCGACGGAGTCCCACAGTTCCACGACGGCCAGCCGGTGCGTTCCCTCCTCGGCCAGCCGCAGCAGTTCGGGGACGAGGTCCTCGTGCAGCGCGCAGCACGCGCAGTCGTTTACCAGGGGTGCGTCACCGCTGCTCAGCAGGCCGCCGGCATCGCGTACGGTGCGGTGCACCGTACTGTCGACGGCGGACGTCAGGTCGTGGTGCAGCGCGGCCGAGCGGGGCACCGTGCGCAGGATTTCCTCAACGGCGGCCCTGCGGGCGTCGGCGTGCAACCCAGCGACGATCGCGACCGGCAGCCGCGCCTGGTCCCTGCTCACTGCCGGCCCTGTGCGCGTCCATAGCGCCGCTCGAAGCGCTCGACGCGCCCCGCGGTGTCCAGGACCCGTTGGGTGCCGGTGTAGAAGGGATGGCTCGCCGAGGAGATCTCGACGTCGATGACCGGGTAGGTGTTGCCGTCCTCCCACTCGACGGTCTTGTCACTGGTGGCCGTCGACCGGGTGAGGAAGGCGAAGTCGGCGACCCGGTCACGGAAGACGACCGGGCGGTACTCGGGGTGGATTCCGGGCTTCACGGTACTCAGCGCTCCTCACGAAAGTCGACGTGGCGGCCGACGACCGGGTCGTACTTGCGCAGCGTCAGCCGGTCGGGGTCGTTACGGCGGTTCTTGCGGGTCACATAGGTGTAGCCAGTGCCGGCGGTGGACCTGAGCTTGATGATCGGACGCAGTTCGTTTCTGGACATGGACACGCACTATACAAGAGATTGGTTTTCATTTTCATCTAGCTGTACTGTTCTGCCCCGCACCAGGTCACAATCGCCCGACCCCGCAAGAAACACACACGGGACCACGATCCAGGCACGAGGAGGAAACATGTCCGCCCACTGTCAACTCACCGATCGACAGCCCGGCTTCGGCCATCACATCTCCCACTCCCACCGGCGCAGCAAGCGCCGCTTCGACCCCAACATCCAGCGCAAGCGCTACTGGCTGCCGAGCGAAGGCCGCCATGTCCGGCTCACCCTCTCCACCAAGGGCATCAAGACGGTCGACACGATCGGCATCGAGGCCGCGGTGGCCCGCATCCGCGCCCGGGGAGGGAAGGCCTGATGGCGACGAAGAGCAAGATCGCGAAGAACGAACAGCGGCGCCTCGTCGTGGCCCGCTACGCCGCACGCCGCCTCGCACTGAAGGCGATCATCTCCTCCCCCCGGGCATCCGACGACGAACGCGCCGCCACCCAGCGCGAACTGCGCCGACAGCCCCGCGACGCCAGCGCCACCCGCCTACGCAACCGCGACTCCGTGGACGGTCGCCCCCGCGGCCACCTGCGCGCCTTCGGCCTGTCCCGCATCCGTGTACGCGAGATGGCCCACGCGGGCGAGCTCCCCGGTGTAACCAAGAGCAGTTGTTGACATCCTCCCCTCCCTGAAGGGAGGAGGATTCCTGGCTCAGGCGGCCTCCGGGAGCAGCGCCCCCAGAGGTCTTACGCCCTCAACACCAGCCGGGGTGAGACCAGCCCGGACCAGCATCACGCGGGCGGAGTTCCTGTCCCTGGAAAACGCGACTTTGCACGCGGTGCAGGTGTAGGTACGTTCCGAAAGAGGAAGTGCGTGCTTGGTTCTCGCTCCGCACGATGCGCAATCCATAGTGGTATGCGCGGGGTGTACGAGGCGGACGTCCCGCCCGTGCTTGCGGCCCATCTCGATCAGGGCCGTCTTGGTGGCGCCAATGGTGGCGTCGGCCGCCTTGCGGGCCATGGTGGTCTTGGCGAGGAACTTCGGCCGGAAGTCCTCGACGGCGATGGCGTCGTGGTCGCGGACGACGCGTTTGGCCCACTTGCGGGCGGTGTCCTGCCGCTGCCGTGCAACCTTCTTGGAGACCTGCGCGGCCTGCCGCTGCGCCTTCCTGTAGCCCTTGGACGCCGCCTGCCCCTTGGCGGGCCGGCGGCTGGCCATCATCCGCTGATACCGGGCCAGACGCTGCGCGGCCCGCTTGCCGTGTTCGGCGTGCGGGAGGTCGTGCGCGTCCGATGTGGTGGTGGCGGTCTCCTTGACGCCCCAGTCGACGCCGAGAACGGCGCCGGTTTCGGGGATCGGTTGCACCTCGGTGGCGACGACGAACGACGCGTACCAGGAGAATCTCCCTCCGACTCCCAACCGACCTGCACGCACGGCTGGTTGAACAAGCCCGTTCAGACCGGCGGTCCCTCAACTCTGAGATCGTCCACCTGCTTGAGGTCGCCCTCACCAATGCGGGTGGAGATGACGAATCGCCCTGACGGCGATTCCTCTTTCCGTGCCCTGCTCCGCAGGGGTTCGATTCCTCCCCGGCCCGAAGGCCGGGGCATCCTCGAAGAAGATCAGGTGACAGACGATGTACGACGTGATCGTGGTCGGCGGGGGGCCTGCGGGCCTCAACGCCGCGCTGGTGTCAGGGCGTCAGCGCAGGCGGGTCCTCCTGCTGGACTCGGGCCGCCCGCGCAACGCGCCCGCGGCGCAGATGCACATGTTTCTCAGCCGTGACGGGTTCCCGCCCGCAGAACTGCGCCGCATAGGCCGGGAGCAGCTCACCGCCTACCCGAACGTGGTCGTACGTGAGGCGACCGTCACGGCCGTCGTGTCCGAGCCGCCGGGGTTCGCCCTGACGCTGACGGATGGGACGGTGGAGCGGACCCGCAAACTGGTCCTCGCCACGGGGCAGGTCGACGTGCTCGACGAGCAAGTGGAAGGGCTGTCCGCGCTGTTCGGCCGGGGGGTGTACCACTGCCCGTTCTGCCACGGCTGGGAGACCAGCGGGATGAGCCTGGCCGTCATGGGGCATGAACTGCCGCAGGTCATGCAGGCCCTGTACGTGGCCGACCGCTTCAGTGACGACGTGGTCGTGTGCACCAACGGACACCCGGTGCCCGAACAGGCCGCGGGCAAGCTCGCCGATGCCGGTATCACCGTGGAGGAGACGGCCGTGGCCCGGATCGAGGGCGAGGCAGGTGCACTCCGCATGGTCCTCGCCGACGGCCGGGTCCTCGAACGGCAAGGCGTCTACCATCGGGCGCCCACCCGCCAGCACTCGCTGCTGGCAGAGCAGTTGGGGTGCCGGATCCTGCCGGACGGCTGTGTGCGGGTGGACGAGTTCCAGCGCACCTCCGTGCCGGGTGTGTACGCGGCCGGGGACACCGCCCGTCTGGAGGCATTGCCGGACGCCCTCACCTTCGTGATCACGGGGGCCGCCGATGGCGCCCGTGCCGCGGTCTGGCTGGACCAGGAACTCTTCCGCGAGGACGCCGGCCTGGGCGGCTGACGTCGGGGTGCGGCGGGGACGGCCTCCGCCCCCGCCGCACTCCAGTCACCGTTCGTCCGGTTCCCGCAACGCGGCGCCGAGTCCCGCCACCGTCGGCTGCCGGAGGAAGCGGCGCGGTGTCACCCGTCCTAGTCCCTCCCGCGCGAGTGATGCGAGCATCCGCACGGCGAGCAGCGAGTCGCCGCCGAGCGCGAAGAAGTCGGCGGTGCGCTCGTCCACCGCGCAGTCCAGCAGCTTCTGCCAGTGCGCGGCGACGGCCCGTTCCACCTCGTCCCGGGGCGGTCCCTGCTCCGCTCCGTCGGCCGTCGTCGCGGGTACGGACAGGCGTCGCCCGGGTGCCGGCCGGGTCGTCTCCGCCTGCTCAGCGTCGACCGCCTCGGGCAGTTCGACCAGGGCGGACCAGCCGTCCGGCTCGACCAGCGACTCCACGGTGGCCATGAGATCGCCGAACATACGGTCGACGTCCTCGGCCGCGAACAGTTCCTCCACCAGTGAGAAGGCGACGACGAGTTCTCCGCGCAGTTCGAACAGGCGCGCCTCCAGGGCCACCTGGGGCGTCCGCAGCTGCTGGTGGTGGCTCGACAGGTCGATCTCTCCGAGCGGTCCGGCCTCCTCGGGCACCTCGCTGCCCAGTGCCGCGTCCACACCCAGGGTGGACTGGAAGACGACGGGGGCCACCGGGCGGTGGGTGCCTCGCCGGCGGCCGAGTTCGCGGGAGACCTCCACCCCGGTGATCAGGTGGTGGGTGAGCGCGTCGCCGATGTCCTGCTGGGCCCGGGTGGCGAGGTCGGCGAAGACCGGGGCCTGCGGAAGGTCGACGGGCAGCAGCATGGTGGAGGAGAAGGCTCCCACCAGCCTGGACACGTCGGGATGGAGCGGGAGCCGGTTCAGCTGCAGGGTGTTGAGCAGGAAGCGGCGGTGGCCGCAGGCCCGGGCGACGGCCGCGGCGAACGCGGCGAACATCGCCGCGGACGGGGTCACGCCGTGTTCGGTGCACAGACGACGCAGTGCCGACCAGCGCTGCGGGTCCATTACCGCCTGCCGGGTGCCCATCAGGGTGGGGCGCACCTCCCCGGGGTCGGCCACCAGCGGCAGGGCCGGAGGCAGGGGGAAGCCGTCGAGCCGGTCCCACCACCAGTCGCGGTCCTGCTGCCACGCCTGTGTGCCGGGCAGGTCCCGCAGGGTCGTCACGTAGTCGCCGTAGTCGATGTCCAAAGGTGCGAGGACGGCGTTGTAGTCGGATACCAGGGCGAACAGGTCACGGTAGAAGACGCTGGAGGACCAGCCGTCGATGATGAGCAGGCTGGTGGAGGAGTGCAGCCGCGCGCGGTCGCCGGGCATCAGGGTCAGACGCATGTCCAGCCCGCAGCCCTGGGACGGGTCGGGGCCCTGGGTGCTCATCTCGTGTCGAATCTCCGCCAGCCGGGCGGCGGCCGTCTCCTCGTCGGCGTCGCGCAGGTCGGTGACCCGCAGCTGCGGTATCGCCTCCGGATCGTCCAGGGGGAGGATGCGCTGCCGGCCGTCGGGCAGGACGCGGGCCCGCAGGACGGCCTGGTGCTCGGCCAGTCTCTCCAGGGCGTCCTGCAGCGCCTCGGAGGCTTCGTCGGCGTCGACGTCCTCCAGCCCGATGTCCACGTAGTGGTGGGCCGAGCGGTAGGACAGCTCCCAGGCGTCCTGCTGGCCCACGAAGTAACCCTGCTGGAGCGGCAGGAGCGGAAACGGGGCGTCCGGGTCCTCGCGTCGGCGCAGGTCCAGGGGCAGCGGTCGCAGCGCGCCGGTGCCGGTGCTTCGTTCGTGGACGAGGGCGGCGAGTTGCGCGGCACTCTGCTCGACGCGCACATCCGCCAGGGCAAGGGGCGTGCCCATCCGTTTGCGGAGCATCGCGGCCATGCGGACGGCCAGGACGGAGTCACCTCCCAGGTTGAGGAAGCTCGCGTGCGCCGGTACGGAGGCGAGGTCGGTCTCCAAGGCGTCGGCCCAGACGGCGCGGACGGCGTTCACGAGGTCGGCCGGCGCCGTGGACCCGTCGGCGGTGTGGTCGGGGGCGGAGGAGGAGGTCAACGGGAAGCTCCAGTCGGGAGGGTGCGGATGATGTCGTCCACAGCGTGGATCCGTGGGAGGGGGACGGCAGGAGGCAGCCGGTCGGCGAGTGCGGCGCGGACGCGGCCGGGGTCCGGCCTGGCGCCGTGGGTTCTGACACGGCCCGCGATGACACGCTGGCCCGCCGCCGTGGCCAGGGGATGTGTTCCGTGCGGAAGGACGGGCAGCGGGTCGAAGCCGGCCGCATCCAGTTGCCGTGTCCACTCCTGTGCGGTGAGGAAGACCCGGTCCTGGCCGGCTCGCAGGTCCGTGAACCAGCCCTGCTCGTCGGGCGCGGGCGACATCAGCAGGTACATGGAGGTGAGCGCCTGGTAGTGCTCCTGGCACGACTCCACCAGGACCAGCAGTCCGTCGGGCGCCAGCAGCTCCCGCAGGGCCGCCAGGGACCGGCCGGCGTGCCGTGCGTTGTGCAGGACGTTCGCCGCCAGGACGACGTCCTGGGAGCCTGCCTCGAAACCCTGCGCGAGCGGGTCGGCCTGGATGTCGAACAGGGCGTGCCGCAGTCCGGGGCGGTCGCCGAAGACGTCCTTGGCCACCCGCAGGAAGAACGGGGAGACGTCCGTGAAGAGATAGTCGACGGGAGTGTCGCCGAGGGCTTCCAGGACGGTGCCGGTGGTACCGCCCACTCCGGCCCCTGCTTCTAGGACGCGCAGAGGAGTCGGTGCCGTCCGTCGGCGGGTCTCTTGGGCGATCAGGGACGCGGCTGCGTGATTGGCCCAGCGGCTGGGGACGCTGTCGCGGTAGTTGCCCTGCGCGGTGCTCGTCTCCCCGTCGGGGAAGAGCACCTCGTGCAGGGTTGCGCGGTCCTGGAGGAGCAGCGGCAGTCGCTCGGCCGCGGCCCGGAAGAAACGGGTCATGGACGCCGGGTAGCCCAGGCCCCGGCAGGCGGCGTCCAGCTCGCGCAGCGCCCGGGCGTGGTCGCGGCGGTCGGGCGCCTCCAGGGAGTGGTGGCGGCCCGTCGACGCGTCCAGGCCGAGCCGGCCCTCGGCGGTCAGGGTGCGCAGCCAGCGCCGTACGATCCACGCGTGCCGGGGTGCGACCGCCAGGGCTTGGAGGACCTCGTCGGTGCCGGGCCGGCCGCCGTCGCGGAACAGGCGGGTCCGGTCCAGTACCCGGGCCATCGTCAGCAGCGCCGTCTCGTCGAGCTGCCGCATCAGCGCCGGGAGGGCGGTCGGGTCGGTACCGCGTACGGCGGCGTCACCGTCGTCTGCGGCCCGGCTCGCGGCGCGGGCATCGTCCTGGCCCAGAGCGGATGTCTCCCCCGTGGCCGGAGGCGGTCCTGCCACCAACAGGGTGTCCTGCTCGTCGTCACCAAGGAGCTGCCAGTGCCTCACGCCGGGCAGCCCGGTGAGGGCGGCGTCGTTGAGTTCCTCGTTCACGGGTGGCCGTCCTCGATGCCGTCCACCACGGTGATCGCCGGCGGTGTCGTGTACGGCTCGGCTTGGCGCAGGTGGTCACGCAGCACTTCAGGCAGGCGGCGCCGTGCGAACAGGGGGAACGGCTCGTGCGCGGCCGGGCCGGAAGGCTTCGGGGCGTCTTCGGCCGCGGTGGGGGCGCAGTGCGCTGGTGCCGCCACGGCCAGTGTGCGGGGGTCGGCGACGTCGAGCAGTACGGCGGCGTCCGCTCCGTCCAGGGCCTGGCGCAGGGCGTACGGGGTCACCGCTCCCGGCGCGTCGCGGAGCAGGGCGTTGGGGATGCCGTGGACGACGACGGGGCCGCCGCGGAGCGCGGTGCGCAGCGCTTCCCGGGTACTGCTCCCCCGGTGTTCGTCCCAGGACGTCCGGCGCACACGTTGAGCGCCTGGTCCGCCGGTGTGCGGGCCGACGTGCAGGACGACGTCGTAGCGGTATCGGGTGAGTTCGGTGTCCTCGGCCATGGTGCGGGCGTGGACGCTCATGCGGACCGGCCGCGGCTGGGCGGCGAGCGCGGCGGAGACGGCCGCGGGGGTGAAGGACAGTTCCTCGTCGGCCTCGGCTGAGGCCGCGGCCCTGGCGGCGATCGTCGTGTCGTCGGCCTCGGGGTCGCGCGCCCGTTCCAGCCGGCTGAAGTGGTCGAGCAGCAGGCCGGAGTGCCGGATGTCCCCCACGATCACGGTGCCGCCGTCCTGGACGGCAGACAGTGCCCCGTGCAGAACGGCCGTCAGATAGGCCAGGTCGGGGAAGCACTGGGTGACCGAGTTGAGCAGCACGCAGTCGGGGAGCGCATCGGGGCCGAAGACGGCGTCCATGGCGTCCCACACCTGGGAGGCGGCCGTCTCGTGGGCGGCGGCCCGGACGAACGCGGTGCGGGGCAGGCCGGCGGTGGTGAGGCGGTCCACCGCGACCTGGGCGACGTCGGTGCCGACGTACCCATGGAGGCGCGGGTGCAGGCGGTGGGCGAGCAGGCCGGTGCCGCAGCCGAGTTCCAGCAGTCTGGTCGGGTTCTGGGCCAGGACGAGGTCCACGGTGCGGTCCACCCAGTCGCGCATGTGGGCCTCGGGCAGCGGCGCCCCGGTGTCGGAGGCCCGCCATCCGGACAGGTCCAGGTCGTCGGCGTGCCGGCCCTCCCCTGTTTCGTACACCCATTCGTAGACCTCGGCCCATTGTTCGAGGTGCTCGCGCAGCAGGGGGCCCGGCTGGGGTGAGGCGGCCACCGCGCTCGGGTGCGGGACGACCAGGATGCCGCCGTCGGGTGCCGGGCTTGCCCGCGCCACCCAGGGGTGGGCGGACAGTAGGTCCGCGATCCGTGCGGTGTGTTCAGCCGTGCTGTTGTGGGACACCGGGGTGCTCCGTTCGATCGTGGTGGGAATGGTCGGGGGCCACGGGCGACCCCGTGGTCAGGCGGCGTCCGGTCAGGTGCAGGACGCGGTCGGCGCGGGCGGCCGTGTCGGCGTCGTGGGTGACGGTCAGGACCGCCGGGCCGCTCCTGCGCAGCCGGTCCAGCAGGTCGAGAACGACGCGCCCCGAGGCCGGGTCCAGGCCCGCGGTGGGCTCGTCGAGGAGCAGCACGTCGGGGCCGGCGGCGAGGGCCCGGGCGAGGACGACCCGACGGCGCTGGCCACCGGAGAGCGTCGACGGTCTGCGGCCGGACAGTTCGGCGGAGAGCCCCACGGCTTCGAGGAACTCTCTCGCCCGTTCCCGCCCGGCGGTTCCGGTCACGCCGTGGAACACCTTCAGCGGCCGGGCCACCGACCGGCCGGCAGTGTGCGCCGGGTTGAGTTCCGTCACCGTGTCCTGTCCGGCCAGTTGGACGGCTCGCAGCATCCGCGGGTCACGCAGGCGGGTGGCCCAGGGCAGCGGGCGTCCGTGCAGCAGCAACTGTCCGCCGGCCGGTGGGCGGCGGCCTGCCAGGGCGTGCAGCAGGGTCGTCTTTCCGGTGCCCGATGCTCCCATGACGGCCAGCCAGCCGCCTGCCGGCAGTTCCAGGTCACTGAGGTCGAGCAACGGCGTGCCGTCCGGGGTGAGCAGAGTCAGGCCGTGCGCCGACAGCACGGGGGACGGTGACGGGACGGTGGCGGCCCGCGCGGGCGGGGACGGACGCCCGGTCACCGGTACCGGGGGTTGGGTGGTCGGCCGGATCGGCTTCCGTACCGAACCTGCCTGGGGTGCCGGGCCGGGGGCCGGCCGCGGGTCGGCGGCGAGCACCAGGGTCCGGTCGGCCAGTTCCGCGGCCAGCCGGGCGTCGTGCGTGACCAGGACGACGCCCCGGCCGGGAACACCTCGCCGGGAGCGCACCACTTCGGCGACCAGATCGGCCGTGGCGCGGTCCAGCGCCGAGGTCGGCTCGTCCAGTACCAGCAGTTCGGGGTCGGCACACAGGGCTCGGGCCAGGGCGACCCGCTGGGCCTGCCCGCCGGAGAGTTCCCCCGCGCGCCGGGAAACGAGCCCGGGCGGAAGGCCCAGCCGGTGCATCAGGGCCTCGACCCGCTGTGCGCGGGCGGCGGTGTCGCCGGCGAACTCCTCGACGATCAGCCGGTCCACCCGCCACAGCGGGTTCAGGGCGGCGCCGGGGTCCTGGCCCAGCACGCCGCACCGGGCACGCCGCCACCGCCTGGCCGCCCGGCCCCGCGGTACCGTCGCCCCGCTCCAGCGCACGGTGCCGGCCGCGCGGTGCAGGCCGTCCGGAAGGACGTCGAGCAGGGCGCGGAGCAGGGTGGACTTTCCGGCACCGGACGGGCCCGTGACGGCCAACACCTGGCCGGAGTCGATCTCCAGGTCGACCGGCGGCAGCACGGTGGCGCCGTCGTGGACACGGCGGACGGTCAGTCCCTCGGCCGCCAGCAGCGGCACGGTGGCTTCTTCGGGCTCGGTGCGGGCGCGGGCCGTCATAGCGCCTCCCCCGGCGTCCGGGCGGCCGTCCGGGCAGCCGCGGCGAACACCCAGGCGCAGCCCGCCAGGGGAACCGCTGGGGCCAGCAGTGCCAGGGGGTTGAGCGCGGCGCCGGGAAGGTTCTCACTGAGCATCAGGGCCCAGTCGGGAGCCGGGGGCTGGGGTCCCAGGCCGAGGACGGCGAGGGCCGCCGCGATCTGCAGTGCCGTGACCAGCCGGAGTCCGGCGTCGGCGGCGACCAGGCGGCGCAGGGCGGGCAGCACCTCGTGGAGCAGGACGGCAGGTGTGCGCTCGCCCCGTTCGACGGCGGCGTGCACATGGCCGCTGTCACGCAGCTGCGCGCACTGGGTGGCGACGACCCGTGCGGTCAGCGGCGCACCCGCGAGCACCGCCGCCACAACGACCGCCGTGGCCCCGGGCAGCGCGGTGGCCAGCACCAGCGCCAGGACGAGGGCGGGAACCGCAAGCAGCAGATCGCACAGGGCCCGCACGGCACGGGCGGTACGGCCGCCCGACCAGCCCGCGGCGAGGCCGAGAGCCGTGCCGCAGACCACAGCGGCGGTCGCGGCGAGCAGAGACACGGTCAGGAGCTGGGTACCCCCGGCCAGGACCCGGGACAGCACATCGCGCCCCAGGACGTCGGTGCCCAGCGGATGCCGTCCGCCGGGCGCTGCCCAGGGCGCGGCGACGGTACGCTCCGGCGGGTGGGGGACGGCGTACCGGCCCAGCGGCACGCACACCAGCAGGACAACGGCCGCGGCCCCAGGCACCGTACGGCGGGCGGCGGCCGGGAAGGACGGCACGGACCGGCCCATCACCCGCCCCCTCCCGCGGCTTTCGGCACGGCCCGGCCGCCATGCCGCGCCGCGCCCGGCACCGTGGTGCGGCGGGCGGCCAGGTCGGCCAGGAGCATGCCCAGCAGCAGCACGGCGGCCGGCAGGAGGGCCGCGGCCTGGATGACGGGAACGTCCCGCACCGCGACGGCCGACACCAGGAGCTGCCCGGTGCCCGGATAGCCGAACACCGTCTCCGCCAGGGCGGTTCCGGCCATGAGGCCGCCGGCCAGCAGGGCCGTCACCTGGAGCGCCGGCGCGTACAGGAAGGGCAGGACGTGCCGGTACAGCACCAGCGGGGCGGGCAGACCGCGCAGCCGCGCGTCGGCCACGTGGGGACGGCGCAGGGTGTCGCCCATCGCCCCGCGCAGCAGGACGGTGGCGAACGCGGCCGAGGGCAGGGCCAGGGTGAGGGCGGGCAGCGCCAGCAGCCGCGGATCGGCCAGGGGCGAGGCGCCGGGCGCGAGCAGGGACACGGGAGGCAGCCAGCCCAGCAGCCCGGCCAGGACCGCGCCGAGCACCGCCGCATAGACCGGCTGCGGCACGGCGGCCAGCCCGGTGGCGGCCGAGCCGCCCCGGCCGCCGCGCAGGTACGTGACGGTCAGGGCCGTCGCGGTCAACAGCACGGTGCCGGCCAGCGCGACTGCGACCAGTACGGCGGTGGCGGGCAGCCGTTCCGCGAACAGCGCCGCCACCGGCCGGCCCCCCGCCAGCGAGTGTCCCAGGTCCCCCCGGATCACGCCGTACAGCCAGTCGATGTAGCGCACCACGGCGGGCCGGTCCAGCCCGAGCAGGTCGCGCTGCGCCGCGATGTCCTCCGCGGAGGCCCGACCCGCCGTCCTCAGCTCGCCGGCGTCGCCGGGCAGCAGTTCGGTGGCCGTGAAGACCACGGCCGTGACGGCGACGGCCAGGGCCCCGGCCCGGCCGACCGGGTGCAGAACGCGACCGACCGGGCGCAGGGCACGGCTGACGGTGCGCAGGGTCATTCCGCCATCCACACCTGGTCGATGAACATGCGCTGGAAGCCTGGCCCGTCGGGCAGTCCGTGCACGCCGGGCGCGGTGAGGTCCAGGCCGTCCCCGGTGCCCCAGACGACGTAGCCGCCGTCCTTCCACAGCTCACGCTGGATGCCCGAGAGCAGTTCCTCGCGCCGCGCCTCGTTCGCGGTGGACATCGCCTGGGCGAAGCCACTGTCGAAGGTCTTGCTGCGCCAGGCGGTCTCGTTGGTCGGGGATTCGGACAGCAGCCCGACGCGGACGAGGTCAGGGAAGGAGATGCCGCCGTAGTAGCCCGTGTAGAACGCCTTCTTGGCGTAGACGGCGGTCCAGTAGGTGTCGGCGGGCTCGACCTTCACCTTGGCGTCGACCCCGATGTCGGAGAGCTGCTGGGCGTAGAGCGTGGCCGCGGTGTCCATGCCGGGGTAGGAGGTGGTGGTGTGCAGGGTGACGGACAGTCCGTGGGCGTGGCCCGCTTCCGCCAGCAGCTTCCTGGCCTTCTCCACGTCACGCGTGCGCTGCGGCAGGTCCTCGGGGGCCGACGGGTCGTAGGGGGTGGGAAGGTCGTTGGCGAGCTTGCCGTAGCCCAGGAACACGGTGTCGACCAGGGCCTTGCGGTCGGCCGCCAGGCGGAACGCCTCGCGGACCCTGGGGTCGTCGAACGGTTTGGTGTCCAGGCGCATGATGAACGGGTATTCAGTGACTCCGTTCCGCCGGACCACCTGTGTCTTCGCCGAATGGCCGGCGCTCTTGGCCGCGGCGGGGCTGACGCTGCCGGCGACGTCGGCCTGTCCTGAGGCGACGGCGTTGGCCCGCGCCTGCGGGTCGGCGACGGCCTGGATCTCTATCCGGTCCAGGTGCGGTCGCTTGCCCCACCACTTGTCGTTGCGGGCGAGGACGGTGGTCTGGGCGCTGGTCCGCTCCACCCGGTAGGGACCTGAGCCGGTGACGGGGCGGGAGAAGTCCTTGGTGCCCTCGGGTACGACGAAGGTGACGGATTCCAGGGCCCGGGGTGCGTCGGCCATCGGGGCGCGGGTGGCCAGGACGACGGTGTGCTCGTCGAGGGCCGTGGACTTCTCCATGTCGAAGTCGGCGAGCCGGCCGTAGTTTTCGGCGGCCTTGCTGCTGATCCGCCGCAGGGAGTACAGCACGTCGGCGGCGCGCACCGGCGTGCCGTCGGTGAAGCGGGCGTCCTCGCGCAGGGTGATGGTCCAGCGGGTCATGGCGTCGTTGGGCTTCCACGACGTGGCGAGCCGCGGCTGGGGCTTGCCGTCCTCGCCGGGGACGGTGAGCACGTCGTACGTCAGGGCGAAACGCAGGACGTCGGACTCGTTGCCGAGACCGCCGTGCGGGTCGTCACTGGCGGTAGCGGGCGATCCGGTGACGGCGTAGCGCAGGGTGCCGCCGTCGACCGGTGCGCCGGTGCCGGATGCCGGGGTGTCGGCGGCGGGTGCGTTGGAGCAGGCGCTCAGCAGGAGTGCGCCGACCGCCGCCAGGGCGGTGAGGGCGGATCTGCGGCGCAGAGCGGCACGGGCCGATGAGTGTTGGTGCATGGGTGCTTTCCAGGAGAGTTTCGGATGTCGGGAAGGAAGGTCTGGCGGCTTACCGGCCGGCGCGTACGGCGGCTAGGGCCCGGTCGATCAGGGCGGCGGTCCGGCGTACCGCCGGGTCGTGCAGCAGGGAGTAGTGGTGGCCCTCGACGGTGTGGGCTTCGACCGGACCGTTGACGTGCGGCAGCCATCCCAGGGCGGGCAGGTCCCCGGCGTCGTCGACGCCCATGCCGACGCCCGCGTTGTGCGGCGAGGGACGGGACGCGGCGATGAGCAGCAGGCGGGTGGCCGGATCGGTGAGGTGTCCGGCCCGGTGGTCCGCCAGCGCCCGCAGGTGGCGTTCGAAGACCTCCAGCCGGAGGTCGGCTGTGTCCCTCGGGCCGAGCAGGCCGGCCTGCCGCAGCCGTTCGGTGACGGCATGGCGTACCGCCGCCGGATGCTGGGCCTTGCGGATCACCTCCGCGTCCGCGCCCAGGCCGAGATCGAGGTCGAGGAACGCCTCCAGCGAGCGCAGGTAGCGGACGGCCGCGAAGGCGGTGTCCTGGGCACGGTCAGTTCCGCCCAACGTCCGAATGCGATCAGGGGTGTTGGAGTCGATCAGGACGAGGAGGTCGGTTCTCTCACCGTGTTGTTCGAGTTCGACCGCCATCTGGTGGGCGACCGTGCCGCCCATCGACCAGCCGCCCAGCAGGTAGGGGCCCTGCGGTTGGTGGTCGCGCACTGCTGCGAGGTAGCGGTCCGTCATCTCGGCGATGGTCCGCGGTCCGGTGCCGCCGGTCAGGGCGGGATCGGTGAGGGCGACCACGGGCCGGCCGTCGGTGAGGAGACGGGAGAGTTCGCCGTAGCACAGCACGTCCCCGCCGGAGGGATGCATCAGGAACAGGGGGCGGTCACCGTTGCCGTCGTGCAGCAGCAGGGCAGCGTCGGCGTGGCCGCCGCGTCCGGCGGGGGCCGGTTTCCGCGGGGCGGGAAGAGGCGCCGTCCGGTCCGGCTCACGGGCCGGGGGTGCGGGAGCGGGATGAGGGGCTTCGAGGTCCCACACCTGCGGCGCGTCGGCCAGCCGGCGCACCCGGGCGGTGTAGGCGGCGAACGCCGCGTCCGCCTCGTCGGCGGGCAGCGCGCTCTCCAGCACGTCCCACTGGAGCAGGAGCGCTCCGTGCTGCTCGATCACCTGGTGGTCCAGCCAGGTCTGCGGGGTGCTGCTCACGCCGTACACGGGTGTGCCCGCCCAGTCCAGGTCGTGTCCGCCGCCGAGCGGACCGGACAGGCCCAGGGCGCTCGTGAAGACCACGGGAACGGACTCGGTGCGGCCGGTGCGCGAGGACTTCTCTGCCAGCAGGTCGAGTGCGGAGAACTCCCGGTGGTCCAGGTCCTCGAAGAGGGTGTGCTGGGCCCGCTCGGCTGCGTCGGCGAAGCAGCGGGTGTCCGGGCGGTCCACCTCGTGCAGCATCAGCGAGGTGAAGTCGCCGACCACCGCGTCCGCTCCGGGAAGGTGCGTGGGCCGGTCGAAGAGAGTGAGGGTGATGGCGAACCGGTCCTGCCCGGACCATCGGGCCAGGGCCTCCCCATAGGCCGCCAGCAGGACGGCGGTGGGGGTCAGTCCGCGCCGGGCGGCCTCGGCCTTGAGGGCGTCCCAGCGGTCCGGCTCCAGACGGGCGGTGCGCCGGGCGAAACGGGGTCGGTCACCGGGATTCTGCGTCTGTACGGGAAGCGCGGGCGCGCTGGGCAGGTCATCCAGTCGGGCGCGCCAGTAGGCGGCGGCCCGCGCGTACTCGGGGCCCTCGGCGCGGTGTTCGAGCGCGGCCACGCAGTCCGCGAAGGTGGTGTCCAGTGCAGGCAGCTGGGCACCGGGATCGTGGTAGAGGGTACGCAGTTCGCGGTCCCAGATCAGGTAGCTGGCAGTGTCGCACACCAGCACGTCCACGTTGACGAACAGACGGACTATGTCGCCGGGCAGCCGGGCGGCCCGGATGTCGACCAGGGGCCAGCGGCCCGGGCGGGGTTCGCGGCGCACCATGCGTTCGCGGACGCGCTCCAGTTTCCGGGCGCGTTCGGCCTCATCGTCCTTCGTCAGGTCCTGCACACGGATGCGGTAGCGGGGCACCTTGTCGAGTACCCGGTTGCGTCCTTCCGGTGAGATGACCGCGCGCAGCATGGGATGGCGGGCGATGACCGCGTTCCACGCCGTTTCGTAGCGGTCGGTGTCCAGGCCGGGGCAGTCGTACTCCAGGTGGAAGGAGCACGGGACGTCGCCGAGGCGGTAGCCGCCGGATCCGCCGACCCAGTAGGCGTGCTGAACCCTGGTGAGGGGGAACTCCCGTGGGCCGTCGCCGGGTGCCACGGCCGGACGCGGTGCGGCGGTCGGCGCAGTCGTCTCCTCGGCGCCCTCGAGGGCGTGCCGCGGTTCCCCGCCGGGCAGCAGCGGGGCCAGGGTCGCAATGGTCGGCCGGGCGAGCAGGTCCTGCAGCCGCAGGTCGGCTCCGTGGTCGTCGCGCAGGCGGGCGAGCATCCGGGTGGCCAGCAGGGAGTGCCCGCCGAGTGCGAAGAAGTCGGCGTCGCGGTCGGTGACGGGGAAGCCCAGCAGATCCGACCAGACCTCGGCCAGTTGTGTCTCCGCAGCGGTGGCGAACTCCGCACCGGTCCGCGGCCGTGCCCCGGGCCCGCCCGCAGCGGGTGCGTCCGTAAGGGGTACGGCGGTGGGCGTGCCCGCGGTACGGGGTGCCAGGTCGGCCGGGGAGACCGCGATGGACGCCGGGGCTCGGCCCTGGGCTGCCAGCGCCAGCAGCCGGTCCACGGTGCGCATGCCGTCGGCCAGGCCGATCGAGTGCCGGGAGGCCACCGTGCGCTCGCTCTGACCGGGGCCCACACGCCAGCCGTCCCAGGCCACACTGAGCCAACGGGGAGAACCCGGGCCCTGGGCGTGCTCGTGTTCGGCCAGCGCGTCCAGGTAGCGGTTGACGGCGGCGTACGGGGCGAGGCCCAGGCCGCCGACGAATGCCGTGGCCGAGGACATCAGCAGCACGGTGGCCGGGCGACGGTCGGGTGGGAGGCTGTGCACAGCGGTGCGCAGCGCGACGGCCGCGGTGACCTTGGCGTGCGCGTGCGCGCGCACGGTGTGCTCCTCGGTGGCCCGCAGCGGTGCGACGGCGGCGGAGGCGACCACGCCGGCGGCGTGCACGACCAGGTCCAACGGTCCATCACGGTCGGTTAGTTCGCGCAGCAGGTCCGTTGTGGCGGCGGTATCCGCGGCGTCCGCGGCACGGACCTCGATATCGGCGCCGGAGTCCCGCAGGAGGCGTACCGTCTCCGCCCGTTCGGCTTCGCTGCTGCCGGGGACCGGGTTTGGGTCGAGCCCGGTGCGGCCGGTCACCACGACCCGTCGTCCGGAGCGGGCCAGATGCCCGGCCAGGGCCAGGCCCACGTCTCCGAGGCCGCCGAGCACCACCGCCGTGCCAGGGGCAGCGGCGGCGGGTCCTTCGGGGTCCAACGCGGGTACCGACGGCCGCCACGGCGTGATGCCGCGCGTCCAGCGGTGTCCGCCACGGACGGCGCACTCGGTGCCGCTCGGGCCACCGGACACCAGGTCCGCGGCTTCCATGAGCACGGCCTCCGTGAGCATGGCCTCGGGCTCGCTGGCGTCCGGCGATCCGGCCAGCAGGTCCAGGACTCGCCAGCGCAGGCCCGGGAACTCCTGGGCGAGGACACGGGGGACGGCGAGGGTGGCGGCGGCGTGGACCGCGGGGCGGTCGGAGCTCTCCACCTGCTGAGCACAGTGGCTGATGTGGAGCAGACAAGTTCGGTGCGCCCAGGACGCGATGGTGCGCGCCACCTCCGCATAGCGCAGCACGGACGCGGCGACGGATCCGGCCGGGTCAGCCACGTCGTCGGCCGGGTCCTCGCCGGTGTCGCCGTGCGGGCCGATCACTACGACGCCCTCACAGGCGGTGTGCGGGTCTCGGGCGGCCTCGTCGAGGGTGACGGCGTGAGCCCCGCAGGCAGCGAGCGCGGCGCGCACCCGCTCGGGCAGCGGTGAGTCCGACGGGCCGTCGACGAGCCAGCGGCCCCGCAGCGCCGACCGGTCCGTGTCGGCCGGGGGCGTGCGCCGCCAGACGGGCAGTTGGAGGGGTTCCGCCTCGTCAGGAGCCGTCTGCGCGGTGTCGTGGCCCTCCTCCGCTGGCGCCGCGGGCGGCCGGTCGGCCGCGGGGCCCGGGGCGGGCGGATCGATCCAAAGCCTGCGGCGTTCCAGGGGCAGGCCCGGCAGGACGACCCTGCGGCGCCCCGACCGGTGCAGCGCGGCGGCGTCCAACGGAACGCCCAGCGTCCACAGCTCTCCTGCGGCCGCGAGCAGCGCGGCACGCCCGCCGCGCGGCTCGTCACGGTCGGGGAACGTGGCCAGCGTGGCCAGGGGCTGCCGGTCCCGCTGCTGCCGGGCCAATTGGAGCAGTGCGCTGCCCGGTCCCGCCTGGACGAGGACGGCCGGCCCCTCGCCCAGGGCGGCGGCCAGGGCGTCGGAGAAGCGCACCGTGGAGCGCAGATGCGCCACCCAGTGGTCGGCGTCGGGAGCGGTGTGCAGCAGCTTTCCGGTGAGGGTCGTGGCGAGCGGGATGCCAGGGACGCGTGGCTGGACGGTGTCGGCGGCCGCGCGCAGTTCGGGCAGGATCGGGTCGACCAGGCGGGAGTGGGCGGCCGCGTCGAGGGGGAGCCGTACGGTGCGCTCACCGCGCGCGGTCAGGGTCCGCTCCAGTTCGGTGACGGCCCGCAATGGTCCTGACACTACGCAGGACTGGGGGCCGTTGACCGCGGCCAGGTCCAGTTCCGGATGGTCGGCGAGCAGCGCCGTGGTCTGCCGCTCGGCCAACGGGACCGTCAGCATCGCCCCGCCGCCGGCCGCCCTGGACATGCCGTGTGAGCGGACCGCGACCAGGGCAGCGGCGTCGGGCAGGGACAGGGCACCGGCCAGGACGGCGGCCACGTACTCGCCGAGGCTGTGGCCCACCACCGCGTCCGGTTCGACGCCCCAGGAGCGCAGGGTGCGCGCGGCGGCGAGGGAGACGGTGAACAGGGCCGGGAGGCCGTGGGCGGGGTCGCGCAGCAGCCGGCGCACCCGGTCATCGGACGGGTCGGCCGTGATCAGCGCGGTGAGGCCGGTGCCGGTGCCGTCGTCGAACAGGTCGGCGCACTCGTGCACGGTGCGGGCGAACTCCTCTTCCTGTGCGCACAGTTCGTGGCCCATGCCCGCGTACTGCGCTCCGCCGCCAGGGAAGGCCAGCACGATCCGGGGCGGAGTGGGGCCGGGACGCCGTCGGGGGGCGGTGCGCAGCGCATGGGTGTCGGCCTCCGCCGCCCCGGTGATCACGGCGGCGGCGCGGTAGGGCAGTGTGGCGCGGCCGGTGTGCAGGGTGTGGGCGGCGTCTGCGGTCTCCACCGGCGTGGTGTGCAGGGCGGTCGCGGTGGCTTCTGCGAGGTGGGCTAGGGCGTCGTCGCGGTGCGCGCTGAGCAGGGCGAGTTGCGGGCGCGGGTCGGTTGGGGGTTCCGGGCGGACGGGGGCGCTGCCCAGGACGACGTGGCAGTTGGTGCCGCCGATGCCGAAGGAGCTGACTCCCGCGTACCGGGGTCCGGTCCAGTCGGTGGCCTCGTGGACGACAGTGAAGGGCGAGTCGTCCAGGTGGAGGTCGGAGTTGAGGGGCAGGGCGTCCAGCGTGGGCGGCAGCAGACCGTGGTGCAGGGCGAGTACGGTCTTGGCGAATCCCGCGATGCCGGCGGCCGAGTTGGCGTGTCCGATGTTGCTCTTGACCGAGCCGAGGGCGCACCAGGCCGGGCCCGCGTCGCCGAAGACGCGGCGCAGCGCGGCGACCTCGACGACGTCGCCGAGGCGGGTGGCGGTGCCGTGGGTCTCGACGTAGCTGATGTCCCTCGGCGTGAGACCGGCCACGGCGAGTGCCTCGGAGACGACACGGGCCTGTCCGCGCGGTGACGGGGCCGTGAAGCCGGTGCGGTCGCCGCCGTCGTTGTTGACGGCGGAGCCGTGCAGGACGGCCAGGACGGGGTCGCCGTCGGCGAGGGCGTCGCGCAGCCGTCGCAGGACGGTTACTCCGACTCCCTGGGTGTGCACGATGCCGGTGCCCTCCGCCGAGAAGGCGCGGACATGTCCGTCGGCGGAGAAGATCCCGTCGGGGACATGGAGGTAGCCCCTGCCCTGCGGGACGATCAGGGAGGCGCCCCCGGCGAGGGCGGTGTCGCACTCCCCCGCCAGCAGCGACTGGACTGCCAGGTGCACGGCGACCAGGGAGGTCGAGCAGGCGGTGCCGACGGCGACGGCGGGCCCTGTGAGCGCGAGGCGGTGGGCGACGTGCAGGGGGAGGTAGTCGGCCACCCCCGCCAGCGCCGCTTGAAGGCTTCCGACGGGGTCGGTTGCGGAGGCGGCGTACCGGTCCGCGAGGTTGCGGGTGAGGTAGTCGCTGTGGGCGGCGCCGGCGAAGACGCCCACAGCGCCCGCGCCGGCGCCGCCGCCGTGCCCGGCGCTTTCCAGGGCGCGCAGGCAGGCTTCCAGGAAGAGCCTCTGCTGGGGGTCCATCACCGCCGCTTCGGCATCGGTCAGGCCGAACGGCTCGGGGTCGAAGTGGTCCTGTTCGTCGATGACCCCGCTGACGGGGATGTGGGCCGGGTTGGCCAGCAGGCGCGCGGGGACACCGAGTTCGGCCAGCTCCCGCTCGCTGTGCCGGGTCAGTCCGCTGCGGCCGTTGATGAGCAGGTTCCAGTACGCCGCCGTGTCGGGGGCTCCGGGGAACCGGCAGTCCAGGGCGGTGACCGCGATCAGGTCGTCCTCCATGGCCGGGTGATCCGGCCGGGACGCGTCCGGCATGTGTCCCCGGGAGAAGGTGGGTTCGGTCATCGCGTGGTCTCCTCGGCCAGGGCGCGTGCGGCGACGCGGGAGGTCCTGCGCGCGGGCCGTTCGGGCTGCGGGGTCGTGGGCGGGGGAACGGAGCCGGTGCCGTCGGCGCTGGGGGGTCGGGCGGTGTCCGGGGCACGTTGTGCTGTGATGCGGGCGGCTAGGGCGGCGACGGTGGGGTGCTCGAACATGTCGGCGAGCGCGAGGCCGGGGGCGATGCTCTCGCGGAGCCTGCGGTGGGTGAGGACGAGGGTCAGGGAGGTCGCGCCGAGGGCGTTGAAGGTGCTGTCGGGTGTCACCGGCAGGTCGGTGAAGTCGGCCAGGACGGCGGTGAGCGCGTCCAGTACGGCGGGGTCCACCGTGCCCTGCCCTCGGCCGTGGGGGGACGTACGGGGTTCGGTGACGTGCCGGTCCGGGGCGGGCGCCATGGACGCCGCTGCCGGACCGGTGGCTGAGTAAGGCGTCGTGGCGGTGCTCCCGCGGGGGTGGCAGACCACCTCCGCCAGTCCGCCGGCGGCCAGGCGCGGTTCGGCGGCTGTGCCGTCGGTGGTCCGTGCCACCTGCCTCAGCCAGTGGGCGGACGCCTCCAGTGCCTGGTCCGGTCGCAGCCGTCCGGACCGGATCACGAGGGCGGCCTCCAGCCCCAGGGCGGCCGCCTCGGCGAGCGCGGCGGCGACCCATTCCGCGCCCGTCGCGTCAACGGCACGTGAGGGGGCGGCGGACCCGGCCGGGAACGTGCCGGAGGGCGCGGAGGGCTCGTTCTGCTCGGCGGCGACCGCGCCGGACGCATCGGCGTGCGTGGGCCCGGCGTCGGCCGGTGCGGCGGTCAGCGCCGCGTGGTCGATCTTGCCGTTGGCCGTCACCGGCAGTTGGTCCAGGATCACGAACCGGCTGGGCACCATGTAGTCGGGAAGCCGTTCACGCAGGGCGTCCGCCAGCTCCTGGGCGGTCGGCGGCTCGCTCGCTCCCCGGGGGGACAGGTGCGCGACCAGCCGGGGTCGCCCGTCGGGGCCCCGCATCGACGACACCACGCACTGGCGGACCGCCGGATGGCGGGCGAGTACCGCCTCCACCTCGCCCAGTTCGATGCGGTGCCCGCGGATCTTCACCTGCCGGTCGACGCGTCCGAGGAACTCGATGGTGCCGTCGGCGGTCCACCGGCCGAGGTCCCCGGTCCGGTACAGACGGCGGCCCAGTACGGGGTGGACGGCGAACCTCTCGGCGGTCTGGACCGGATCGCCGGTGTAGCCGCGGGCCAGTCCGTCGCCGCCGATGAACAACTCTCCCGCCTCACCGACCGGGCAGGGCGCGCCGTCCTCGTCAAGGACGAAGAAGCTCTGACCGCGCAGGGCCCTGCCGTAGGGGATGCTGCGCCAGCGCGGATCGGTGCGCTCGATCGGGTGGGTGATGGACCAGATGGAGGCCTCGGTGGCCCCGCCCAGGCTCATCACCCTTGCCTGCGGCGCTAGTCGGCGCAGCCGGTCGGGCAGGGACAGGGGGATCCAGTCGCCGGAGAGCATCACCAGACGCAATGTGCGCAGCGCGGTGGCGGCCTCCTCCGGTTCCATCTCCGCGTACTCGACGAGCATTTCGAGCAGGGCGGGAGCGGTGTTCCACACGGTGACGCCGTTCCGGCCCGCCAGTTCGAGCCAGTGCTGCGGGTCGCGTTGCCGGGCGGGATCGGGCAGCACCAAGGAGCCGCCGGCGCCGAGGACGCCGTAGATGTCGAACACGGACAGGTCGAAGCTGAGTGCCGACAGTGCCAGCACCCGGTCCTCGGGGCCGATGGCGAACCGGTCGACGATGTCGTCGATGGTGGTGCGCGCGGCCCGGTGCTGGATCTCCACGCCCTTGGGGCTGCCGGTCGAGCCCGAGGTGAAGATGGTGTAGGCGATGTCGTCGGGGCGCGGGTCCGTGGGCGCGGGCACGGGTTCGGCGAAGGCGGCGGCGCCGCGGGCGGGCCGGCCCGTGGCGGTCAGGCGGTGCGCGGTGACGCCGTCGGGCCAGTCGGTCTTCACCCCACGGCCGGTCAGTGCGTGCCGGACACCGGCCCGCTCGCAGACGGCTGCGATCCGCGCGGCCGGCCAGGAGGGTTCGACCGGCAGATAGCCCGCCCCGCTCAGGTTGACGCCGAGTGCGGCGGTGATCTGCGCGGGCCCCTTCTCGCAAGCGACGGCGACCATGTCGCCGGGTCCCACTCCCCGGGAGGCCAGCAGTGCCGCGGTGGCGGCGGCGTTTTCCGCGAGGCGGCCGTGGGTGACGGTGGCGGCGGAGGTGCGCACGGCCGGCCGCTGCGGCTGACGGCGTGCCGCGTCGACGGCCGGATCGTGCAGCAGCGGGCCCGCGGACGGGAAGGGCACGGCGTCGAGGGGCTCTTCGGGGTGAAAGGAGGGATCCCACCCCAGTGCGGCGTCGCGCCAGGCGTCGGGCCGCGTCAGGGTGTTCAGCAGACGTACGTAGGCGCCGAGCAGGGCCGGGATCCAGCCGTCGGGGAAAGCTCCCTCGACGGCGTCCCAGGCCAGGCGGAGCCGCCCGCCCTCGTCCCACACGATGTGGTCGAGCAGGACCTGGGGGGTCTGTGAGATGCCGTACACCTCCTGGCCGAGCCAGCCGGCCGGGGGCTCCCCGTCGCCCGCGAGACCCACCCCGCTGGTGAAGACCACCGGATGACTGGGGGCTCCCACCGTCTGCGAGGTGCACGCCCGCAGGTCCCGGAGCACCTCTACACCGGAGACGGACCGGTGGTCCAGGTCCTCCCAGAAGCGGTGGTTGACAGCGGCGGCGTAGTCCGCGAAGCCCTTCCAGTCGGCGGGGCTGAACCGGGGCGTGCCGACCAGGGCGGTGGTGGTGAAGTCGCCCACCACCCCTTCGGTCCCATCATCGGATTCCGGGCGGTCGAACAGCGTGGTGTTCAGGCATATCCGCTCCCCGGCGCCCCACCGTCCCAGTACGACGGCGAAGGCCGCGAGCAGGGCGGCGGTGGGCGTGACCGCGTGCTCAGTACACCGGGCACGCAGTTCGGCCCAGGTGCCGGCGTCGAGCTCGGCAGCGGAGCGGACGAAGCGGGGCGGGGTGGTGTCGGCAGGGTCGCGCAGCAGGGGCAGGCGCGGCGACGGCGGCAGTTCGGGGGCGCGTTCGGCCCAGTAGGCACGGTCGCGTGCGCGCCGGGCCGCCCACTCGGGGTCTCCGGAGCGGGCGCGCTGGAGGTCGGCGAACTGCGCCGGCGGCTCGGGAAGCCAGTGGGCGGGGTCCTCGACGAGACGGCCCCACTGGCACATCAGCAGCATCCAGCCGGCCAGATCGGTCAGGAGCACGTCCACCCCGACGTGCAGCCGGGTCCGCCCGTCGGGCAGCAACGTGGCGTGGATGTCGAACAGCGGCCAGGAACCGGTGGGGCGGTTCTGGTGGGAACGCTCCCGACGCTGAACCGACAACGCTTCCTGTACCCGCTCGGCGGGTTCGTGACGCAGGTCGGTGACTCCGACCCGGTAGGGACCGGGGGCTTCGGCGATGTGCTGGCGACCTCGCTCGTCCACCGTCATGCGCAGCATCGGGTGGTGTTCGATCAGCCGGTTCCACGCGGTTTCCAGTCGGCCCACGTCCACGAGCGGGTCCGCGTCGCCGGGCGTGCGGTCGTACTCGTAGTAGTAGTAGGTGGCCACCCCGCCCAGTGGCATGCCCTCGGCCCGTCCCGCGAGGTACGAGGCTTGAATGGGCGTCAGGGGAAAGCCCTCCCCTGACCTCTCCTCACCACGCCGGACATCACCGGGTTCCGTTGCCGCCTGCGCCTCGCCGTCGGGGGGCCCGGAGTGCGGGGCGCCGTCCGGCACCTGTACGGCGAGAAGGCGGTCCGCCACCGCGCGGGCCGTGGCGCCCTCACCGAGGAAGGCGGTCAACGGCAGGTCCTGACCGGTGCGTTCGCGGATCCGTCGCCTCAGCCGCACCGCGGTGAACGATTCGAGTCCCAGGGCCGCGAGCGGAGTCGTCAGCGCGACCTTCTGCGGTGGTGTGCCGAGGACTTCGGCTATGCAGTCGATGACGCGGGCAAGGATGTCGTCGCTCGGTACAGGCTGGTTCATCCGGTCTCCGTTGCAGCGGCAGGCAGGCAGGCGCTTCCCCCTCAGGGCAGGGGAAGCAGGACACCAGTGAACCTAAATGAAAATGATTATCAAATCAACCAGCGCGCGATGTCGCTGCACTCACACGCTCCAGAACACACAGCCCCAACCTCGGATCGCCGACCCGGCGCAGCGCGAGCCCCGCCTGGGCGACCTCGGCCGCCAGGGCGTCCTCCGTGGCGACCCACCAGCGGTACTGGACCGAGTCCGCGGCCAGCACCCGCCCTTGGCGCAGAACTTGGTAGTCCATGCACCAGGTGATCTCGTCCACTCCGGAGGGGCGCGCGCTCGCCCAGCCCTCGTACTCCAGTTCACCGATGGCGACATGGGCCATCCGCACCCGCTCCACTTCCGTCGGGGCGAACGGCGGAGTGACGTTGAACACCAGCACTCCGCCGGAGGCGAGTTGCCGGGCGGCTCGGTTCCACAGCGCACGCCTCTGGTCGGGCGGCAGATGACCGATCACGTTCAGGGCCACGACCGCGCGCACACCGTCGGGCCAGTCGGTGCTCGCGCAGTCGCCGGGAACCACCGTGACCCGCTTGCGCAGTTCGCCGTCCTCATGGACGCGGGCAAGCAGGACGGCGCGCATCGCGGCGGAGGGTTCGACAGCGAGGACCGGCCCCTGCGGCAGCGCGTCGCAAATGACGCGCACGCCCCGGCCGGACCCGGCACCGAGGTCCACCACCGCACCGGTCCTCGCCCGAGCATTCGACAGGGCATCCGCCAGCGCCGGAGCCAGCGCCTCCCACGCCTCGGCGATCATGATGTCGAGGTACTCCGCGGACCGCTCATAAGGGTCGCTCATCACTGCTCCAGGAATCCAGTGTCATACGGCCAGTCGACGAGCGGGCGCGCACGCCGGACACCAAGGTCAGCTGCCGTGGACACCGCAGACGCCGGACAACCGGAGCGCCCCTTCGAAGCAGGGCGCGCGACGCTCGACTCGCACAGTAATCGGAAATGATTGTCATTACTAGAAGCGGCAAGCGGTGCAGAGCTCTTGATGCCGCGCCAGGCCGGGCACCACCCGCGCCCGCAGCGCCGACGCTGCAGCCTCAGCCGCGCCCCGTGGACCGCGGAGAGCGTGGAGCGCTGGACCGAGACCCTGGCCGCAACCACCGGATTCGCCGAGGTCGAGCGCACCCTGGAGCTCACGAGCATCTGCAGCCCCTGCTGGGGCGACGCCATCGCACGAGTAGCCGGTATGCCAGTTCTCCGCAATGATTGTCACATCGATGCGATCAGGTCATGGTTTTGACATTCACTACCACCTACCACCTAGCGTGGTGTATATGCCCGGATCGATTCGAGTCGGACCAGGCGCTTTTGCGAAGGCCCCTGCAGCACGCGTCGTGGAGGATCCATGCCCACGTCCCCGTCCTGCTGTCTCGCTCTCCTCACGGGCGCCTGCCTGGCTCTCGTGGCCGGTTGCGGCAACTCCTCCGACGCCAAAAGCTACGGGCGCGCCTCGCAGACCCCGGCCGCCTCCTCCAAGGTCACGGTGGTCGCCTCGACGAACGTGTACGGCGACATCGTCGAGCAGATAGGCGGCGGCAAGGTCGCCGTTACGCCGATCATCAGCGACCCCGACCAGGACCCACACTCCTACGAGGCCAACACCCAGAACCAACTGGCCCTATCCAAGGCGAAGCTCGTCATCGAGAACGGCGGCGGCTACGACGACTTCATCAACCGGATGCTCAAGAGCAGCAACTCCTCCGCCGAGGTCATCAACGCGATCAATGTCTCCGGCAAGACCGCCCCGAAGGGCGGCGAGCTCAACGAGCACGTCTGGTACGACTTCCCCACCGCCGCCAAGATCGCCGACCGCATAGCCACGGCCCTGGGCAAGGCAGATCCCGCCGACGCGGTCACGTTCACCAGGAACGCCGAGACCTTCAAGGCGAAGCTCAAGCCGCTCGAGGCGAAGGAAGCGCAGATCAAGAAGGCCCACGAGGGCGAGGCCATCGCCATCACCGAGCCCGTGCCGCTGTACATGACCGAAGCCGACGGGCTGGTGAACAAGACTCCCGAGGAGTTCAGCAAGTCCGTCGAAGAAGGCAGTGACGTCTCCCCCAAGGTCTTGCAGGCCACTCTCGCGTTGTTCACCGGCAAGCAGGTCAAGGCGCTGGTCTACAACGCACAGACCTCCGGTCCGCAAACCGAGAAGGTCGAACAGGCGGCCAAGACGGCCGGCATCCCCATCGTTCCCGTCACCGAGACCCTGCCCACGGGCAAGGACTACGTCGGGTGGATGACCTCCAACGTCAACGCGCTGGCCGGCGCGCTGAACAAGTGAGGTGACCTGAGGTGGCTCCCGTACCCCGGGCTCACGAGAGCAGGACGGAAACCAGCGTCGTCCGCGCAGACACCGCCCCGCTGATCAGCCTCAGCAGCGCCGCCGTGACCTACGGCACGCGGACAGTGTGGCGTGATCTGGACCTCGACGTACGGCCCGGGGAGTTCCTCGCCGTGCTCGGGCCGAACGGGTCGGGCAAGACGAGCCTGTTGAAAGCCCTGCTGGGCCGACAACCGCTGTCCGCGGGAACGCTGAGCGTCCTCGGCCGCCCTCCCCACAACGCCGCACGGCGCATCGGGTACATCCCTCAGCAGGCGACACTGTCCGCGCAGGCGATGCTGCGCGCCCGCGACGTGGTGCGCTTCGGGATCGACGGCCACCGCTTCGGCCCGCGGCTGCGCACGAACGCCGTCCACCGGCGGGTCGACGAGATCCTGGAGCAGGTCGGGGCCTTGGCGTACGGCGACGTCCCGCTCGGACTGCTCTCCGGTGGCGAACGCCAGCGCGTCCGCATCGCACAGGCACTGGCCACCGACCCGCGCATCCTGTTGTGCGACGAACCACTGCTCTCCCTGGACCTCAACCACCAGCGGGCGGTCACCGAACTGATCGATGCCCGCCGCCGCTCCCACGACACGGCGGTGGTCTTCGTGACCCACGAGATCAACCCAGTCCTCGACCTGGTGGACCGGGTCCTGTACCTGGCGCCCGGCGGCCATCGCGTCGGCACGCCGGAGGACGTCCTGACCTCCAGCTCGCTCTCCCGCCTGTACGACACGCAGATCGACGTCGTGCGCGTCCACGGCCGGATCGTGGTCGCCGGCGTACCCGACGCACCGGCTGCCCAGCTTCACCACAGCCACGAACGCCACGAGTCCGGCGGAGCCCGGCCATGACGCTCGCCGACGGGATCTGGCAGCAGATCTTCAACTTCGACAACTACGGCGAACTGCTCGCCCTGGTCCGCAACTCCCTCGTCGCCGGCGCCGCACTCGGCCTGATCGGCGGCCTGGCCGGAGTCTTCGTCATCATGCGCGACCTGCCCTTCGCCGTGCACGGCATCAGCGAACTGTCCTTCGCTGGTGCCTCGGCCGCGCTGCTGCTGGAGACGAACGTCGTGGCGGGCTCGATCGTCGGCTCGCTCGTCGCGGCCGGCGCGATCGGCGTCCTGGGAGCGCGGGCCCGGGACCGCAACTCGGCGATCGGCATCCTCATGCCGTTCGGCCTGGGGCTGGGGGTCCTCTTCCTCGCCCTCTACAAGGGCCGGGCGGCCAACAAATTCGGCCTGCTCACCGGCCAGATCGTCGCCGTCGATACTCCGCAGATGACCTGGCTGCTCAGCACCTCCGCCGTGGTCCTGGTGGCTCTGGTGGTGATGTGGCGGCCGCTGTCCTTCGCCAGCGCCGACCCGGACGTCGCCGAGGCCCGCGGCGTCCCGGTGCGAGGACTGTCCTTCGCCTTCATGATCGTGCTCGGCCTCGCCGTCGCCCTGTCCGTGCAGGTCGTCGGCGCCCTGCTGGTCCTCACCCTCGTCGTCACCCCTGCAGCGGCCGCCGCCCGCGCCACCGCCTCCCCCGTACTGCTACCACTGCTCAGCATCGTCTTCGCAGTGATCTCCATCGAGGGCGGCATTCTCCTCGCCCTGGGCAGCAGCATCCCCATCAGCCCGTACGTCACGACGATCTCGTTCACGATCTACGCCGTCTGCCGCTTGGTCGGCAAGTACCGCACCCGCCGTCTGGGAGCCAGCAGGACGGCCCCACGGCCCGCCTGACCGAGCAGGTGGCGGCGGCACTCGCGGCCTGCAGTGGCCGACGTCATCTACCAAGGAAGGCTGCGCGTCGGCCTCCGTTCGACCGGGCGCACGGTACGGGCACACACTTGAGGAGGGGTCCGTCACTCAGCAGCGGCGGAAGGAGTCCTTCATGCACCCCCTCACCTTCGCCAGTGCCGCAGCCTGGCGTCTCGCCCACTACGCAGTCTCCGGAGTGGTGGGCGGCCTGATCATCCGGGGAGTCACAAAACGCGCATCCGACGGCCAACCCGCCGTCCGGAAGGCCCTCGTCGGTGGTATCGCCCGCGGCATCGTCGTCGGCCGCTGGGTCGCTTCAGCCGCCGAAGAAGCCCGGCTCAAAGCAGGGGACGTGATCGCGGAGGCCCGCACCACGCTCGGTGAGGAGGCACCGCCGCCCTCCGCCGTGAGCGTCGCAGACGACGATCACGGGCACGAGCACTGATCATGTCCAGCGTGGTCGTACGCTCCGTCGCCGCGGGCCGGGTCCGACTGGTCGTTCCGTGGGTGCGTGCCCGCCCCGGCAGCGCGGGACTGATCGACGAGCGGCTGACGGGCATCAGCGGGTTCAGGGCACTGCGGATCTTGCCGCGTACCGGGAGCGTCGTGGTTTGGATGGCGCCGGACCTCCTCGACGTCGAGCGGCTCGTCGCGGCGCTCGAAGAGGCTCCACCCGCGAGCGCGCCGGCGAAGCCCACCCGGTCCACGCCCGACTCTTCCACCGGTGAGGTGGCCCGGCTGGTCGTCGGCGGCGCGGTCCTCGCCTTCGTGGCGCTGCGACGCCTGCTGGGCCGACCGAGGATCACGCTCGGTTCGTCCGGCTTCCTCGGCATGGTCACCGTCTTCACCGGACTGCCCTTCTTCCGGGGAGCCCTGCACTCGCTGCGCGGCCGCAGCCATCCGGGCACGGACACCCTGGTCACCGCGGCGACCGTCATCTCCCTGCTCCTGCGGGAGAACGTGGTGGCCCTCACCGTCCTGTGGCTGCTCAACATCGGCGAGTTCCTGCAGACCCTGACCCTGCGCCGCACTCGGCGCGCCATCGAGGAGCTGCTCACCATCGGTGAGGAGCGCGTCTGGCTCGTACGGGAAGACGGCGTCGAGGCCGAGGCGGCCCTCGAAGACATCGCGCCGGGAGACGTCGTCGCGGTGTACGAACACCACCGCATCCCGGTCGACGGACATGTCGTCTCCGGCGAGGCCCTCGTAGACCAGGCCGCGATCACCGGTGAGGCCCTGCCCGTCTACGCCCGGGAAGGCACCCACGTCTATGCCGGGACCATCGTCACCTCCGGATCGCTCGCCGTCCGAGCCACCTCGGTCGGCCGGGACACCACCGTGGGCCGGATCATCAGCCGCGTCGAAGAGGCCCAGTCCGACCGGGCGCCGATCCAGACTGTCGCGGCCCGCTTCACCCGGCGCTTCGTCCCCGTCTCCTTCGCCCTGGCCGCACTCACCTACGCCATCACCCGCGACGCCCGCCGCGCCATGACCATGCTCCTGATCGCCTGCCCCTGCGCCGCCGGCCTGGCCACACCCACCGCCATCAGCGCCGCCATCGGCAACGGAGCGCGCCGCGGCACCCTCATCAAGGGTGGCACCCACCTGGAGGGCGTCGGCCGCGTCACGGCCGTCGTCTTCGACAAGACGGGCACGCTCACCTTCGGCCGCCCTTTGGTCACCAGCGTGGTCACCCTCAGCGACCGGTTCATGGCCGACGAGGTGCTCACCCTCGCCGCATCCGGAGAACTGCACGCCCGGCATCCGCTCGCCCAGGCGATCGTCGCCCGCACCGAGCAACAGCACCTGAACGTGCCCATCCACCAAGCCTGCGAGGTCGTCCTGGGCATGGGCATGCGCGCCGAACTCGACGGCACCCGACTGTTGGTGGGCAGCCCCGCCCTGCTGCGTCGGCACGGCGTCGAACTCACCGAGGGGGCGCAGGGCTGGACCGAACAGCTCCGACGAGGCGGCGAAACCGTCATCTGCCTGGCCCAGGACGACGACCTGATCGGGCTGCTCGGGGTCTCCGACGCCGTACGCTCCGGGGCCGCGACCGTCATCCGGCAACTGCGCGGCCTCGGCGTCTCACGACTGGTGCTGCTCACTGGCGACGCACCCGAGACCGCCCAGGTCGTCGCCGACACCCTCGGCATCACCGAGGTCCACGCACATGCCCTCCCCGAGGGCAAACTCCAGCTGATCCGCGATCTGCAGAGCGAGGGCCACACCGTCGCCATGGTCGGCGACGGCACCAACGACGCCCCGGCCCTCGCCCTGGCCGACGTCGGCATCAGCATGGGCGAACACTCCTCCCACGTCGCCCTGGAAACCGCCGACATCGCCCTCGCGGGCAACGACCTGCGCCAGGTCGCCGCCGTCGTCGAACTCAGCCGCCACACCCTGCGCCTCGTCCGCCAGAACTACGGCCTCGCCATCGGAGTCAACCTCCTCGGCCTCCTCGCCAGCGCCGGCGGTTCCATCAACCCCGTTCTCGCGGCCCTGCTGCACAACATGAGCAGCATCGCGGTCGTCGGCAACTCGGCCCGGCTGGTCAACCACACGCCACATCTTCCGCGGGTGATCGACGGGGAACTGAAGGCGGCTCCGTTGGAAGACCGTCGGGTGCATTGACGCCGTGCTGCTTGACGGGCATAGCCGAGCGGCGAGCGGCGAGCGGCGAGCGGCGAGCGGCGAGCGGCGAGCGGCGAGCGGCGAGCGGCGAGCGGCGAGCGGCGAGGACAGGATCCCTCGGGTGGTCTCGGCAAGAGTGGCGGTTACCAGTGAGGGGAGCCACCAACCGCATGCCCACTCGGCACACAGCAAGACCGCCGCGTGGACCTGAAACAGGTCCAGGCCGGCATCGCGGCCGGCGCCGATGGTGGCATCCCGGTGCACGCCAAGGTCTTCGACGACGGCGCCGCCGAGGTCAGTCAGATCATCGGCGCGATGAGGGACCTACGACAGCTGGTCGGCGAGCGGGAACTCCTGATGGTCGCGGACTCCAAGCTGGTGTCCTACACGAACATCAGCGCGCTGCTGAAGTCGAAGGTGTCGTTCATCGCGCCGGTCCCGGCCGCCCAGATCAGCGACGGGTTCTATGCCCGTGACATCTGGGCTTCGTTGCCGCGGACCTGCCGGTCGACACGTCGCAGGTCGGTGAGGAGATCCCGGGCGAGGTCGCGGCAGCAGCAGTCGGTGGCGGTGGCCGGACGGAGGCCCTTCATGAGGGCGGCAGCCTTCTCCGCGGACAGGCGGGTGGGGGGCACCGCCGGGCAGCAGGTTCCGCAGCACGGCGTGGAGCCGGATGATGATGCGGGTTCGTTCGTTGACCAGGTCGTCGTGGCGCTCGGTCATCAGCCGCAGGATCGTCGACTGGTCTTCCGGCTCGACCTTGCGCAGGTCGTGCCGGAAGAGGCGACTACATCTCCGAGCATGAACGCCGCACGGCACTCGCGGACTTCCTGAACTACTACAACCACGAGCGGCCGCACGCCGCGCTCGGAGGCCGACCGCCCATCAGCCCGACCTCCGGCGGCGACAACCGCGTTACCTTCGACCAGCCGCCGGAACCACTCGACACGCTCCCGCAGCAGCTCACGTTCGAGGAGTTCGTGGAACCAACGTCATGAGACATCACATCTAGCGGACCTGCTCTCACTGCTAAGCTCTCCCGGCCCCTCGGTCATCACCGACGCCAAGCGGCGGCGCAGCCCGCCCTGTTCGCTCACCCCCAGGGCTCGACGCCCACCACGGCCTCGACCGGCACTGCCCCGTACACGTGCGGAAACTCCTCGCCGTTCGGCGGCATGGCCTCGTACCTCAGCGGGACGTCGAGCCGGGCCGGGTCGACGACCAGCACCACCAACTCGTCTGGGCCCTCGTAGTCGCCGTAGAGGAAGGCCGCGATACGCGGGAGCTGGTCGCGGGTGGAGAAGTGGACGAACCCCTCCTGTTGGAGTGTGCGGCCGCGGGTGGACATCTCGTAGGTGCCGGACTCACGGGCCGTCTCCCAGAGAGAGCGCTCGGTGATGTGCACGATGTGCTGAGGTTTCGGCATGCGGCCACGCTACGGGCCCGGCCGTGCCGCGCGCATCTGTGAAGTGCGCCGGTCTGACAGGCTGAGGGACCGGGTGACGGTCGGCGCATGGGCGGTGCGGGTACGGTCGTGCCTCCGCGCGCCGAAGATCGCGCGTATGTCCCGCCAGCGTGATCACATAGGCACTCGCCTCAAGCAGCTGCCCGCGCTCCTCCACTTTCGCCGCCTCCTGACCTCCGCCGCGGACGACCTTCTCCGGGATGCGCTGAGGGCGAGCCTGAGCGGGCTTGGAACACTCGCGCTCTTCTGGTGGCATCACCGCCATTGAGTCGCCTGGAGTGTTCGGCGTTGCGATCACCTCTGAAACTTTCAAGACCGCCCATGCCGCGCTGCCCGTCCTGGTCCTGACCGTGCTCGTGGCCGTGGTCGGCGACGACGGCGAGCTGGACCGGTTCGAGCGCGACTGACGGCAAGAGGGAGGGAGCGGCTTCGAACCCCTCCCTCACACCCGGCACACAATGGCCGACCGGCCGCGGGCAAGGCAAAGTGGAAGGCATGAGTCCCCGGCAGAGCCTTTTCGGTCTGCGGCAGCCGTGGAAAACGAATCATGCGCTGGTGCTGCTTCCAGTCACGCTCATTGTGGTGATCACGGTCGTGGACCTCAGTATTCCCCAGTACATCTATCTCGAGCCTGCGCTAGTCATCGCGCCTGCGCTGACCCCATCGTTCGCCGGGCCCCGGACTACCGGCCTCATCGGAGCGCTGGCGGTGGCGGCCCTTGTACTCATCTCCCACTTTCAGGCCGGTCTGGGAAACCTGAACCGCATCGTGCAGATCGTCACGCTCATTGTGCTCTCGGTGACGGTCGTGATCTACAGTGCGCTCCGCGACCGGCGCCGAGCACAACTGGCCCAGGTCCGGTCGGTGGCCGAGGCCGCACAGCACGTCCTGCTGTGGCCGCTACCCGAACAGATCGGCCCCCTGAAAGTCGCCAGCCTGTACCTGGCCGCCGAAGCCGAAGCGCAGATCGGTGGCGACCTGTACGCGGTCGCCCGCACCGACGGCACGGTGCGCATCCTGATCGGCGACGTGCGAGGCAAAGGACTTCCCGCCATCGGCGAGGCCGCAGTGCTGCTTGGAGCCTTCCGCGAGGGCGCCCACCGGCAGGCCTCCCTGCCGGAGCTCGCCGCCACCGTGGAGCAGAGCGTGACCCGCTACCTGGCCGAGTCCGAACCCGCAGAGGAGGCCGGCGAACGCTTCGCCACCGCCCTGCTCGTGGAGATCCCCGACACGGACCCGGTCACCCGGATGACCAGCTGCGGGCACCCGCCGCCACTGCTGATCAGCACCGGCCGCTCGGTCACCGTTCCCAGCCTGCAGCCCGCACCTCCGATGGGGGTCGGCCTGACGGGCTCGGGAGACCACAGCCTGGACGTGTTCTCCTTCGAGCCCGGCGACACCCTCCTGCTCTACACCGACGGCGTCATCGAGGCCCGCGACACCCGCGGCCGCTTCTACCCCCTCGCGGAACGCGTCGCGCAATGGCCCCAAGCCGGACCGGAGTCGCTTCTGCACCACATCCGACGCGACCTCCTCGCCCACTCCGGCGGACGCCTCGACGACGACGCTGCACTGGTCGCCCTCCACCGCACCCCGCCCGCCCACCGCGGACAGATCATCCACCGCGGATAGCGCTGGTCCCGGACGGCACCGAGAACGACGGGCGACGACTACGTGACGCCTGCGCGGAACACCCGCTGTCCTCTCTCATGAACAGAGCCACGCAGCTGACTACTTCTTCGGGAGCACCCCGTTGACTCTCTGCCCGGGTGCCACCCTCACCCAGCGCGAGCAGGTCCTCGGCAACACCCACCCCCACACTCTGGCCAGCCGCAACAACCTCGCTCATGCCCGCCGTGCCGCCCAAGCTGTACAGCAGGGAAGTACAGCAACCCCAACGACCGCAGTAGCCCCTCAGCAGCCGTCCGCGACCGATTGACCAGCCCATGAGACCTGGCTGACCACTCAGCCGAGAGTTCGGAACGAAGAGGTCGCGTGCCACAGCCGTGCCAGATAGGAGGGTCAGCCGCGGTCAACAAGGGTGTCTGGCCGGCGTATCCATGCCTGCTAGCTCGGCCATGAAAAGCGGCAGGTCACAGGCAAGGCTCCTCTACCTCTCTCTTAAAGCGGGTGTCGCAGGTTCGAATCCTGCCGGGGGCAACAGCGAAAAGGCCCCGGACCGATCACGGATGCTGTTGGTTAATTCGGGGCCTGCCTACTTCGCCCCGTCGATCGTTTGATCGGCGGGGCGAAGTGCTGCGAAGTGGCTGGTGCGGGTGCGGGCTCGTGGTTGGCCGGTGATGCGGGCGAGGTTGATCGCGGCGCCGGTGAGCTGGTGCTGGAGGCTGGTCTTCGCGAGGCCTCGGTAGCGGGATCTGCGCAGGCCGCAGCACTGGACGGCCTGGGAGATGGTGCCTTCGACACCGGCACGGATCTTGTACCGCTCTTTCCAGGTATCGGTTCGCTGCTCGGCTCGGGCCGTGCGGACGGTTTCGTGTTCGTCGCGGCCCTGCCGGAGGTTGAGCTCGCGGCGTCGTGGCGAGGGCGAGCTGACGCAGTCGCGCAGGTGAGGGCAGGGGCGGCAACCTGCCGGGCTGAAGCGGACCCGGATGACGGGCAGGCCCTGCTGGGAACGCCGCTCGGCCCACTGCGTACTGACGACGCCGTTCGGGCAGGTTACCCGCTCGCGGTCCCAGTCGATGGTGAAGGCGTCCTGCCCGAAAGGGCCGTCGGCTGACGCGGCGGTGTTGGCGGCCATCGGCCCGTGCAGGACGACGCCGTGCTCCCGTCGGGCGCTCACGACCTCCTCTACTGGGCCTCGGCCCAGGAGTGAGGTTCCCCCGCGCAGCGGGGGAACCTCACTCTTCCAATTGGAAATCTTCGGGGGCTTGTGGGCCTTCGGCGAGCTGCTCGACAAGCCAGGCCTGGACGAGGCCAAACGAGTAGTCGAGCTGTCGTCCGGCCTGGCGGGCTACCTGGACAGTCTCGTCGAGGGCTCGTTCTACTCCCATCCCTCGGAGGAAGCGCACCACCAGTACCTCGCCAACCTGGCAGACCGGACGAGCAGCGAGGGCTACTTCGCCTCACGCAACTTCGTTGTCGAGTCCGCCTGCCACGGCGCCCTCCGGACCTTTCCTGATTCCGATGGGCTGCTCGACTCGTCCGCGGGACGCGAGTTGCTCGCGCTTTGCGAGGACTTCGGCGAAGAGCTCGTCGCAACGCTGCGGTGGCTCCGCACGACGGGCCATTAGCGATCACACCCCGAGCCCGGTGGCGGGCAGCCGTGGCGGGCTGTCGACTCGGCGGAGGGCAGCTGGGGACGGCGCTGGGCGAACAAGCCGGGTTCGGTCTCGGCGAGGACGCCGCGACCGACCAGGCGCTTGAGCTTGTGCCGGGTGCTCTCGATGCTCTTCGGCGTGACGGCGAGATCGAGGCGCTCGCACAGGTCGCGGGCGCGCATCGGTCCGACGGCGTCGGCGAAACCACTGGAGGACCCTCTTTCCAAGAAAGTTGATGGCCTCGGGCACCGCGTCGGGCCTGACCGCCGACGCCGCCGCCCGGGTCATCGCGAAGGCCGTGACGACCCGCAGACCGCGCACCCGCTACACCGCCGGCCGGGATGCCGCCCTGATCATGCGCCTGGGCCGGATGATGTCCGACCGCACGCTCGACCGCGTCCTCGCCGCCAACCTACGCCGCCACGACCCGAAGGGAGCCGACGGCCGATGAGGGCTCCACGAACAGCTCTGCCCCCTGGGTGCGGCCACCGGTGAGCTCACAGCCGACGGATGACTTTCCCTCCGGCCCGGGGCGAGGGTCAGGCCGCTGCCCAGTGAGCCGAGGGCCAAGGCGTGGGCCGCCGAGCCCGGCTGCCCGGGTAGGACGCCGTTGACGGCGACCGGGCCACCGAGCTCGGCGATGCCGGCTGCTGCCGTGATCTGGTCGGCGGGAAGCCCCGAGCCGGAAGTACCGCCATGAGCTGGTTGCCCGCCTTGCTCAGAGCGACGGCTCCGATGACGAATCTCCCGTCTGGACATACGCCGCCGAGACCGGCACTCCGGAGTGATCCACGGGTACCGGCACGCCGCCTGACCTGGTCGGATGAAATATTCGGCAGCCGCAACCGCAATGCCAGACGGTCCTACGCGCAGGCTGAGTTCGGCACGAGCGTCAGCGACTCAGTTGACGCACGGCACCCCGCCCGCCTTCACAGCGGGGCCCGAGTCAGCGGGCGACGACGAGTTCGACTCCGTGGCGGCGGGTGACGACGCCTGCCGGCTGGGCAGCGCGTAGTTCGCGCCCAGGGTGACCACGACATGGCCGGCGGGCACGGACGAACTGGCAGCCGGGGCAGCAGCGTTGAACCGAGCGGCGATCTGCTGCGCCGCCTGCTGAGCACCAGGGCCGTAGACGACGGTGGTGGCGGGCTGCGCGGCCGCGTTGCCGGTCGCACCGGCCGTGTAGCCGAGCTCGACCAGGTAGGACAGCGCGGCGGAGGCTTCGCCCTGGGTGCCGTTTCCGTTGCGAACGTCGACGGTGGCGGGCGCTGCCCCGGCGGGGCCTGCCGCGGTGCCGGTCGGCGACGGGGTCGCACCGAATTCCTGTCGCACCATCGCCTTGATCTTCTCCAGGTCGACCAGGTTGACGTCCTGGCCGTTGCGGGTCGCGAAGCCCTCGATGGGCAGGGTGTGGAACACGACGTTCCCGCCGGTGAGGTTGGTGGCCTGCTGGGCGAAGTCGAGGACGTTCCAGGAACTGTCGAGGACGATGTCCTTCTTCACCGTGTCGAACAGACCCTGCAGCTTGGACGGGCTGCTCCACACTCCTTGGCTCTTGAGCTGGTGGGTGACGCTGGAGATGAAGGCCTGCTGCCGGCGGGTGCGGTCCAGGTCCCCGGCGTCCAGGCCGTGCCGCTGGCGTACGAAGGCCAGGGCCTGCCGGGCGTTCAGCCGCTGCACGCCCGCCGCGAAGTCCGCTCCCGAATAGCGGTCCTTGACCGGGTGCTTGAGGCATACCGTGATGGGCTGCAGGACCTTGGCGATGTCGTAGAAGCCCAACAGGTTGACCTCGGCGAAGTGGTCGATGGGCACGCCAGCGAAGTCCTGCACCGTCGCCAGCGTCGCCTCGCGTCCGGCCTCACGGCTCCTGGCCTCCAGATCGGCGCCCTTGACGCCCTGCTGGGCGTACTTGTCGTGGGCGCTGGTGTAGGCGTTGGCGTAGGCTTCCTTGATCTTGTAGTGGCCCTGTGCGGACCCGTCACCGTTGAGGGTCTGCACGTAGTCGTCGCGGGGGATGGAGAACGCCTGGACCTTGCCGCCATCGGCAGGGATGTGCATGAGGATCAGGGTGTTGGTGTTGTAGTAGCCGATACTGCTGGATCCGGCGTGCAGTTCGCGCTGCACGAACTTCCGGGGCAGGTCGTTGCCGTTCATGTCCTTGCGCGAATCCAGGCCGATCAGGAGCAGGTTCACAGCGTTGTCCAGGTGCGCGGGCGCCTTCTTGCGCACCGCATCCAAGGCGTCGGACGTGGTGAGCCCGCCCATCAGGGTGTGGTACGCGTACCAGGTCGCCCCGCATCCCAGCAGCAGGACCGACGACGCTGTCCACACCACCACGCGCAACGCGCGTATCCCCAGTGACCCCCGCCAACGCCTGGCAGCGGTCCGGCGCCGGCGGCGCCGTGTGGACTCAGACACCACGGGCCCTCCGCACGCCGATCCGGAGGACAGCTGCCGCCAGCGCCACGACGAGCACCGCGCACTCCGCGGCGGCCATCGCCGGGAACACCGCCACGGCCCACCGCACCAGTCGTGCGGCCGGCGGACCGCCGGACGTCACCACCGATCCGGCGGTCACGGCGGCCACGGCCAGAACCGGCAGCGGAGCCACCCACCCCCGTACGCGACCGCGGACCGCCAGAAGGGCCGCGAGGAGTCCGCCTGCCGTCGCCCCGGACACCACGCCCCAACCGGTACCCTGACCTGCTACGGCATCCACCCCCGCTCCGAGCAGCACCGGGCCTGCCAGTGCCACGGCGGCGATGCCGACCCCTGCCCCGGGCCCGCTGACCGGGAAGGCACCACCCGTTCCTCGTCGCGAGCGTCGCCTGCTCGGCTCGTCCTGGGACGATGCGCGTCCCCCCGCCCCGCGCTGCGCGACCACCCGCGCCTGCCCGGGCGGGCGGCCCCGCCCTTGCGTACCGACGCCACCGACGGTCCGTTCCTGCTGATCACGCATACGCCCGCTCTCGCTGTTCCTGAACATGGGGCAACGGGCCCTGCTTGCCGTCGACATCGCCCCTCTTCCACCCGTGAGACGAAGGAGTGCCGCCATTAGTTGCATAGTCGCGCAAGTGAGCAAATGCCAGGAGGGCGTGACGCCAGTCAGCAATATCAAATACAGGCATTTTGCGGGCCTAACCGGAGGCATACTTGCGTTCACGCGCAAGTAGCGGGCTACCGTACGGGGCGTTGGCAGCCGTTCACCTTCTGGCGCTGAGATGTGGGGAGAAGTCGCAGCGTCTGTAGGACATCTGGCCTGGTGTGCCGTGGCGTTCCCCCGGCCGCGCTGACGTTCCCGAAGCATCCTGTTGAATGAAAGTCTGTGGATGTCGACCTTGACCTATCCCGAAGCCTTAGTTATCGGCCTGCTCCAGGGCGTCACCGAACTGTTCCCGGTCTCCAGTCTTGGCCACAGCATCCTGTTGCCGGCGCTGCTTGGCGGGCACTGGGCGCGGGACCTGGATGTCTCGGCGGAGGGTTCGCCGTATCTGAGCGTTCTGATCGGCATGCACCTGGCCACGGCGTTGGCTCTGGTCGTCTACTTCCGGCGTGACTGGGTGAAGGTGACCCGTGGGCTGTTCACGTCCGTCCGCGATCGACGGATCGAGACGGTCGAGCAGAAGCTCGCCTGGTTGCTGATCATTTCCACCATCCCGGTGGGAGTCGCCGGACTGCTCCTGGAGCACTTCGTCAGGGCCGTACTGGGCAAGCCGATACCCGTCTCGATCTTCCTGGCCCTCAACGGCCTCGTGCTGTACATGACGGAGCGGCTGCGCCGGGGCGGCACCGGTCGGCGCCGGGCGGGGCATGCACCGGCGGCCGGCGAGGAGGACCTGGACCCGGAGGATCTGTCCGACCGTCGACTCACCAGGCTGTCCTTCTTTCAGGGAACGGTGATCGGTGCGGCGCAGATCGCGGCGCTCTTCCCGGGCGTCAGCCGATCCGGTTCGACCATCAGTGCGGGCATCCTCCGGGGACTGTCGCACGAGGACTCGGCCCGGTTCGCTTTCCTGCTGGCCACGCCGGTCATCGGCGCCGCTGCCATGCTGAAGGTACCCGAACTGTTCGGTCCTGCGGGTGACGGCGTCCGCGGTCAGGCGATCGTCGGCAGCATCGCGGCCTTCGCCGCGGGATACGTCGCGGTGGCCTTCCTCACCCGGTACTTCGAGACTCGTACCCTGACCCCGTTCGCGGTGTACTGCACCCTCGCGGGCCTGGGCAGTCTCGCCTACTTCACGCTCGGCTGACCGCCCTCCCGCCGTTCCTCACTGAACGGTGTGCCACCTGGCCACCGCAGTCCTCTCTGAGCGGGGCGTCACCTCGCCAGCCGACCGGCCGATACAAGACGAAGCCTGGCCCGCCGCGTCCATCGGATCGGCTCACCACTGTTCATGCCGAATAGCGCACGGGGCGTCGGGTGAGCCAGGTGTCGGCGAACAGATGGTCGAGGGTTCAACTTGCAGGCGCTTTCGGGGTGTTTCTACGCGCGTAGTTTAAGTGCGTGCCATCCCCTGTCCGTTGACAACGGATCCGGGTGATCGGCGCTTCCTAACCTGCGCGTTTCATCGGGGGTCGCGTCCGGATCGTGATCGGAAAAGCGAAAGTGCCTTCTGAGCTGCAACGATGAGGCTTGTCTAAGGTCCCAGT
>NZ_JBSFJL010000044.1:0-65066 GCF_053598035.1 Streptomyces sp. NPDC001204
CGGACTCCGCGGCCAGACCCGTCAGCTCGGCGAACTGGGCACGCGCCTCACGCAGCACCTCCACCGGCCTCGGCCGGGACGCCGACTCTCCTGAACCCTGCGACTCCGCGGTGTTTTCTCTCTTCACCATGGCCACCTCTTCTCCTCCGGGTGGCCGCAGGCTCCGCGACCAAACCTCCGCGGGTGCGGGTGTCCCTCACACACGGCGTCGAACTGCCGCGGGACCGCCGGTGCGCACCGTGCGCGCCTCGTCACTCACCGCACGACCGCTTCCTCCACCAGCAGCCGCGCGGCGGCCGCGATCGACTCGGCGTCGATGCCCGCGGCGTGCAGCTGCTCGGCGGGTGAGGCCGAGCCCGGCATCTCCCGGACGGCGAGCCGCACCAGGCGCGGCACCGGGCGTCCGTCGGTGAAGGCGTCGAGCACGGCGTCGCCGATGCCGCCCTCGGCGTGGTGGTCCTCCACGGTGAGCAGGCAGCCGGTGTCCTCGGCGGCCTTCCGGAGCGTGTCCCGGTCGACCGGCTTGACCGAGTACAGGTCGATCACCCGGACCGCGACGCCGTCCCGGCCGAGGGCGTCGGCGGCGGCAAGCGCCTCGTGCAGGGTGACGCCCGCGGCAACGACGGTCAGCCGGTCCCGTGCGGAGGAGCGCGGCACCTTGCTGCCGCCGACGGGGAACTCCTCCTCGGGCCCGTAGAGCACCGGGCTCGCCCCGCGCGAGGTGCGCAGATAGCGGACGCCGTCCAGGTCGGCCATCCGTGCGACGAGCTCGGCGGCCTGGTTGGCGTCGCACGGGTAGAGCACGGTCGAGCCGTGGACGGCGCGCATCATCGCCAGGTCCTCCAGGCCCATCTGGCTGGGCCCGTCCTGTCCGATCGCCGTGCCCGCGTGGGAGCCGTTGAGGTTGATGCCGGCGCCGCTGACGGAGGCCATCCGCACGAAGTCGTGCGCGCGGGTCAGGAAGGCCGCGAACGTCGAGGCGTACGGCACCCAGCCGCGCCGGGCCATCCCGACGGCGGCGGCGACCATCTGCTGTTCGGCGATGTAGCACTCGAAGTAGCGCTCGGGGTGTTCCTTGGCGAAGAACTCCGAGCGGGTGGAGTCGCCGACCTCGCCGTCGAGGGCCACGACGTCGCCGCGCGCGGTGCCGAGCGCGGCGAGCGCCTGGCCGTAGGCGTCGCGGGTGGCGACCTTTTCGCCCTTGTCCCAGCGGGGCAGTTCGAGGTTGCCGTCGCCCACGGCGTGCAGCGAACGGGCCGAGCGCGGTTCGTGCACGCGGACGCGGATGTCGCGGACGCCGCCCAGCTCCTCGACCGCCTCGTCGGGGTCCTTCAGCGGCTTACCGTGCAGGCCCTCACGGTCCTCGGCGTCCTTGACGCCCCTGCCCTTGAGGGTGCGGGCGATGATCGCGGTGGGCCGGCCCCGCGTGGAGATCGCCTCGCCGAAGGCGCGGTCCACGGCGTCCACGTCGTGACCGTCGATCTCGATCGTGTGCCAGTCGAAGGCGCGGAAGCGGCGGGCGTAGGCGTCCAGGTCGTGGCCGTGCCGGGTGGGGCCACGCTGGCCGAGCCGGTTGACGTCGACGATCACGGTCAGGTTGTCCAGGTGCTCGTACCCGGCGTGCTCGGCGGCCTCCCAGATCGAGCCCTCGGCCATCTCGCTGTCCCCGCACAGCACCCACACGCGGTAGTCGGCGTGGTCCAGCCGTTTGCCGGTGAGCGCGATCCCGACGCCGATGGGCAGGCCCTGTCCGAGGGATCCGGTGGCGGTCTCCACCCACGGCAGCCGTTGCGGGGTGGGGTGCCCTTCCAGGCGGCTGCCCAGCTTGCGGAAGGTGAGCAGTTCCGCGTCGTCGATGGCGCCCGCCGCCTTGTAGGCGGAGTACAGCAGCGGGGAGGCGTGTCCCTTGGACAGGACGAAGCGGTCGTTGCCGGGGTGCTCGGGCCGGTCGAAGTCGTAGCGGAGATGGTTCGCCAGCAGGACCGCCATGATGTCGGCGGCGGACATGGAGGACGTGGGGTGCCCGGAGCCCGCCGCGGCGGCGGCGCGCACGCTGTCGACGCGCAGCTGCTGGCCGAGTTCGACGAGTTCGTGGGTGTTCATGAGTCTCCTTCCGCGGGTATGTCGTCTCGCTTGACCGGGCCCGGGGCGGGGTGGGCTCCGCCGTGCGCGGCGTCGGCCTGCTCTCCCGGTCCGGAGCCGGCCGTCGTCCTCGCCGGCCGCTCGGGCCCGCCCGGTACGCGGGCAATCTCCGGGGAGGCCGTGTCCAGGGGCACGGACCAGGACCGTACGAGGCCCAACTGGACGGGCTGGCGCGGCAGTACGGCGTCCAGCAGCCAGTCCGCGGCCACCCGGACGCGATTGCCGGGCATCGCCGCGAGGTGGTAGGCGCGGGTGACCGCCGCGGCCACCGGCCCGGACAGCGGGACGCCGAGCGGGTCGGCGGCGGCCTGCGCACCGCCCAGGTCCACGACGAAGCCCAGGTCGCGGTGGCGGTAGGGGCGGGCCTCGCCGACGCCGAGCGAGGCGGCGACGTTGACCGCGGCGGTCCTGCCCTGCCGCCAGGCGTGCTGCGCGGTCATCGGGGTGTAGCGGCCGGGACGGTCCAGGTCGGGTACGGCGGCCGCGTCCCCGCACGCGAACACCTCCGGCCGCCCCGGCACCTGGAGGAAGGGGTCGACGACGAGCCGTCCCCGCTCCAGCGGGTGCCCGGTGCTCTCCACGAGCGGGTCGGGCCGTACGCCGACGCACCACACGAGCGTGCGGCTGCGGACGAACTCGCCGTCCGTCAGCAGCACCCCCTCGTGCGTGGCCTCCTTCACGGAGGTGCCCATGCGCACGTCGACGCCCCGCCCCCGCAACACGCGGTCGGCGGTGGCCGAGAGCCGTTCGTCCAGCTCGGGCAGCACGCGGGACGCGATGTCCAGCAGCAGCCAGCGGGGCCGGATGTCCTTCCGGAGCGGGTACCCGCGCACCAGCGAGTCGGTGAACGACTTCCCGTGCGCGGCGACCTCGGTCCCGGTGTAGCCCGCGCCCACGACGACGAAGGTGCAGCGGGCCGAGCACGTCTCGGGGTCGTCCTCGCTGCTCGCCAGTTCGATCTGGCGGGTCACGTGGTCCCGCAGGTACAGGGCCTCGGGCAGGCCGCGGAAACCGTGCGCGTGCTCGGCGACGCCGGGGATCGGCAGCAGCTTGTTGACGCTGCCGACGGCGAGCACCAGCCGGTCGTAGGCCAGCGTGCCCTCGCCGCCCTCGGGGTCGGTGCAGCGCACGGTGCGCGCGTCCATGTCGATGCCGTGGGCCTCGCCGAGGACCAGCCGTACGCGGCGCAGCGCGCCGGTGAGGGAGACGGCGGTCCGGCGCGGCTCCAGGAGGCCCACGGCGACCTGGGGCAGCAGTGGCAGGTACAGGAAGTAGTCGGTCGGGTTCAGCAGGGTGATGTCGGCCTTGCCCCGGGACATCCTGGACAGGGTCCGGGCCGTGCGGTAGCCGGCGAAGCCGGCACCGACGATCACAATGCGGGGTCGACTCACGGTTCGCCTCCGGCGCGGTCGCGTACCTGGGTGCGGGACCTCCGCGTCCCCCTGGCCGGGGCACCCAAACTTCTCCCGGCACCGGGTCGGCCGCCCGCGGCCGCCGCGGTGGGGACGCGGTCGGGCGCCCGGTGTCATGTCACGCTCCGACAGGTCCGAACGCGGGTCCGAACGCGGGCCCGAACGCAGCTTGGAACGCTGGTTGGAACGCGGGTCGGAACAGGACGGGAAACCCGGCGGGGAACGCGACGGGGTGTCAGGCCCGGTGGTCCGTTCCCGGGTCGGTCTCGCCGGGGCTTTCCGGCCGGATCGCTCCGGACGGAGGCGCGGGCGGCACCGGCGGCACGGGCGGGTGCGCCGCACCCGCCGCCCTGCCTGCCGTGCCCGCCGCGCCACCGGCCGTGCCCGCCCCGCCACCGGTGCCGCCCGCGGGCGGCACGCCCAAGTCGTGTCCGGCCGCGAGGTCCGCGGCGCGATCCGGGGTGCGATCCGCGGCGGGCCGCGCCGCCGACGGCCGGGCGGCCACGCGCAGCGCGTAGGCCGCCGCGCCCAGGATCGCCGCGGTGATCAGTGCGGCGGCCCAGCCGGGCAGCCCGATCGCGAGGGCCAGCCCCACGGCGAGCGCGAGAGCCGCGCCCGCGTACAGCGCGACGGCGCCGGACGCGGCGTACAGCGTGGCGGTGCGACGCCGCCTGCGGGTCTGTTCGCGCAGTTCGTCGCGCACCGTCTCTCGCGCCACCTGCGCCAGTTCGTCGACCAGTTGCTTGTCCAAGTGCTCCAGGTGATCCAAGCCCTTCATGGACCGCGAGTACCCGCACAGGCGTACGCATAACGCCGTCCGGGGATGTGGCGGAGGGGGTGGGCGTTCCGGGCGATCCGGTGAAACGATCATCTCCCCGGCCGGCCCCAACTACGCTCGTGCGCATGGAGATTCTGGGAACCAGCCTGCGCGTCTGCGTCAACGATCTGGACACCGCCGTCCCGTTCTACGAGGGTCTCGCGGGCGCCAGAGCTCTCCGCTTCGAACAGGGCGGCGTCCAGGTGGCCGCGGTCGGCTGCTTCCTGCTGATGAGCGGACCCGAGTCGCAACTGGAGGTGCTGCGCAAGGTGACGGCGACGATAGCCGTGGAGGACGTCGAGGAGGCCCACCGGGTGCTGACCGGGCTCGGCGCGCACATCGTCGCCGGGCCGGTCCCGACACCGGTGGGGCGCAACCTGATCGCCCTGCACCCGGACGGGTCGGTGTACGAGTACATGGACCGCCGGGGCTGAGCGGGCGCGGCGATATTCCGTGGTCGGCGCGTCGCGGGCGCCGTAGAGTCGGCCGGTCGACCCCCATGGCCCATGGCCGGGCGTGAAGAAGTACGGAGATCCGATGAGCGAGCAGCACACCTACCGGGTGATCGTCCGGGGCACCTGGGACGCACTGACCGACGAGGCCCGGGAACGGCTGCGCGCGGAGGCGGACGAGCACGGCATGCTCAGCATGCGGTTCACCGAGGAGGGCTCGCTGTCGTACGAGCCGTCCCCGCTGAAGCACTTCTCGATGCGCTACGTCGTGGTGTGCGACGCGGAGGACGGCGAGGAGATGGCGGCCGCGATCGCGGAGGACCGCGCGGAGACCGCCCTGCGCGGTCTCGGATACGGCTTTCGTGACCTGCGGTCGACCGTCACGGACCTGGACACCATGAAGGTCAACTTCAAGCGCGCATCTCGGCGGTGAGCGCCCACCGCTCGTGATCGCGCCAGGCCCCGTCGATGAAGAGCATGTCCGGCGAGAAGCCCTCCAGGCGGAAGCCGCAGGCGCGGGCCAGCGCGATCGAGGCGGTGTTCAGCGGCTGCACGTTGATCTCCAGCCGGTGCAGCCGCATCGGGCCGAAGGCGTACCCGATGACGAGGCCGAGGCCCTCGCGCATCAGGCCCCGCCCGGCGGCGTGCGCGAAGGCGCCGTAGCCGAGCGCTCCGGACCGGAAGGCGCCGTGCACGATGTTGTTGATGTTGACGAACCCGGCGAGGGCGTCCGCGTCCTTCTCGCAGACCAGGAAGCCGGCCCTCGCCGGATCCTCGATCAGCCGCCGGGCGTAGGCGGCGTACGCCTCGGCGGTGGCCGGGGGGAAGAGCCACGGGCGGTGGAGGTCCTCGCTCTCCCGGACCCGGGCGGTGAACTCGGCGCCGTCCTCCTGGGTGAAGGGGCGGATGCCCACGTGGGGCCCCTCGGCGAGGAAGCGGGCTGCGGTGTGTGGCATACCGTCACCCTACGCGCGGCACGCGCCCGGCCGCGGCGCGGTCAGCGCAGGGCGGGCTCGTCCAGCGTCAACGTGCCCTCGTCGGCGTCGAGTTCGGCCGCGACGCCGAAGGGAACCGTCACCGCGCCCTCGCAGTGACCGAAGCCGAACTCCTCGGCGACGGGCACCCCGAGTCCGCCGAGCCGGTCGGCGAGCAGGGCCCGCACCCGGTCCGGGGTCTCGCAGTCCTTCCAGGAGCCGAGCAGCACCCCGCGCACCCCGTCGAGCCAGCCGGCCCGCAGCAGCTGGGTGAGGTAGCGGTCCAGGCGGTAGGCCTCCTCGCCCACGTCCTCCAGGCACACCAGGCCGCCGGCCGCGCCGGGCCGCGCGTGCGGTGTGCCGAGGTCGGCGGCGAGCAGTGCCAGACAGCCGCCGAGGGTGACGCCCCGGGCCCGGCCGGGGACCAGGGCCGGTCCGCCGGAGGCGATCGTGCGGACCGTCTCGGGCGCGAACAGGGTCGCCCGCAGATGCCGCTGTGCCCGGTCGTTCTTGACGAAGTCGACACCGGCGGCCATCGGCCCGTGCAGCGTGACCAGGCCCAGGCGGGTGGCGAACGCCTCGTGCAGCGCGGTGATGTCGCTGAAGCCGACGAACACCTTCGGGCCGGCCGCCCGCATGGCCTCCCAGTCGAGCAGGTCCACCATGCGCTGCGCGCCGTAGCCGCCGCGGGCGCACAGCACCGCGTCCACGGACGGATCGCACCAGGCGCCCTGGAGGTCGGCGGCGCGGTCGCCGTCCGTACCCGCCAGGTAGTCGAACGTCCCGTGCCGGGCCGTCACGTGCGGTGCCACCACCGGATCCAGGTCCCAGCCGCGCAGCACGTCCAGGCCCGCCTGCAACCGTTCCTCGGGCACGGGCCCGCTGGGCGCGACGACGGCCACACGGGCGCCGGGGGCGAGCCGGGTGGGGCGGACGAGTTCCTTCACCAGGTTCCTCCAACGCTGCCCCAGTCTCCGGGCCGGGGCGGGGGTACCGCCCACTTGATCGAGTAGGCTGTGCTCTGTGCGTTGCGAGTACCAAGCGCGTACGACGTGCTGAGCGAGAACCAAGCCAGCACACCAACCTCCAATCTTTGGGGAAACCGGGCTGGTTCCAACCCGGCTGGTGTTGAGAGCGTCAGACTCGTCCGCTCGCTGAGCGCACGAGCAGCTTGAGCCAGGAATCTCCTTGCTTCGGCTGGGAGAGGGTTCAAGTGCCGAGCTCCAGGGTGGGGATGCCGGCCGGGTCCAGGCCGAAGACCTGAGCGTACAGCGACAGCTCCGCCTCCAGTGCCCGCACCAGGGTGTCGGCCCGGCGGAAGCCGTGCCCCTCGCCCTCGAACGCGAGGTACGCGTGCGGCACCCGCCGGCCGTCCAGCCGGGCGAGGAACCGCTCGCACTGGGTCGGCGGGCAGATCACGTCGTCCAGGCCCTGGAGCAGCAGGAAGGGCGCCGTGATCCGGTGGGCGTGCTCGGCGGGCGAGCGCTCGGCGTACCGGCCGGGCACCTCGGCGAGCGGCCCGACCAGGGACTCCAGGTACTGCGACTCGAAGTCGTGGGTCTCCCCGGTGCCCCAGCCGGTCAGGTCGAGGATCGGGTAGCTGATCGTGCCGCAGGCGTACACGTCGGTCGTGGTCAGGGAGGCCGCCGTGGTCCAGCCGCCCGCGCTGCCGCCCCGGATCGCCAGCCGGGCGCGGTCGGCGGTGCCCTCGTCGGCGAGGGCGAGCGCGACGGCCGCGCAGTCCTCGACGTCGACGACGCCCCACTGCTCGCGCAGCCGGTTGCGGTACTCGCGGCCGTGCCCGGTGGATCCGCCGTAGTTGACCTCGGCGACCCCGATGCCGCGCGAGGTGAAGTAGGCGATCTCCAGGTCGAGCACGAGAGGCGCCCGGCTGGTGGGTCCGCCGTGCGCCCACACGACGTACGGGGGCAGCTCGCCGGCGGGCGCCACGCACTCGGGGTGGTGCGGCGGATAGATGTGGGCGTGGACCTCCCGGCCGTCCGGCCCGGTGAAGGTGCGGATCCGCGGCTCGGGGTAGTAGGCGGGGTCGACCGGGTCGTCGTGGGCGGCGCCGATCACCCGCGCCCGGCCCGTGCGGGTGTCCAGCTCGACGACCTCGTACGCGCTGCGGGGGCTGGCGGCCACCGCGACGACCCGGTCGCCGTGGACCACCGGCGCCGCGTCGAACTCCGTCCAGGGGCCCGCCGTGTCGACGACCTCGCCCGTCTCCGGGTCGAGCACGCCGAGGGCGGTGGCGCCGCGACCGTGCACGACCGCGATCAGACCGCACTCCAGCGGCGCGAACCAGCGCTGGCCCAGCTTCCACAGCGGGCCGCCGAACTCCTCCTCGCGGACGCACAGGGGCTCACCGTCGCGGTAGAGGTTCCACCAGCCGCTGCGGTCGCTCGCGTACAGCAGTGAGCCGTCGGCTGCCCAGTCCGCCTGGGCGATGGACTCCTCGGGGCCGCCCGCCACCGTGCGGGGCGCGCCGAACGAGCCGTCGGCGCGCACCTGAGCCACCAGCAGCTCCGTGCCGTCCCACGGCATCCGCGGGTGGTCCCAGGCCAGCCAGGCCGCCCGCCGCCCGTCGGGCGAGAGCCGGGGGCCGGTCACGAACCGGTGCCGGTCGTCGGAGAGTTCGCGCACCGCGGCCCGGCCCCCGGCCGCCGAGCCGTCCAGCGGTACGGCGGCCAGGACGCGCCGTACGTCGCTGGGCGCCTCCCCGGTGAACTCCTCCAGCACGCACCACACCTCGCCGTGTTCCAGGCGCAGTTGGGGTTCGGCCCAGCGCAGTCCGCCGCCCACCGCCGAGAGCGGGGTGAGCGGGCGCGGCTCGCCGCCGGGCTCGTACCGGTACAGCCGCTGGTCGGCGAAGTTCACGAACACCAGCAGCGGCACGCCGTCCACGACGGCTCCCGCCCAGGGCCGGCCGCCGTACTCGATGACGCGGCTGCGCACGTTCCACGGCTCGGGCAGCACCGTGGACTGCGAGCCGTCGGCGTGCCGCCGTACCAGCGCCCGGCGTCCGCCCTCGGCAGGCCGCGGCTCGGTCCACCACACCTCGTCGCCGACGAATCCCGGGAACTCCGGCCTGCCGTCGTGCGCGGCGGCGAGGGCCGCGTCGACGGGCGAGGGCCAGGAACCGCAGGGCAGGGTGCGCATGTTTTCCCCCATGGGCTCAGGCGGTCCGCAGGAAGCGGTCCAGGACGCGGACGCCGAAGTGCAGCGCCTCGACGGGGACGCGCTCGTCGACTCCGTGGAACAGGGCGTTGTAGTCGAAGCCGTCGGGCAGCTTCAGCGGCGAGAACCCGTACCCGGTGATGCCCAGCCGGGAGAACTGCTTGGCGTCGGTGCCGCCGGGCATGCAGAACGGCACGACATGGCCCTCGGGCGCGAACTCCTCGACGGCGGCCCGCATCGCCGCGAAGGCCGGCGAGCCGACCGGCGACTGGAGCGCCACCTCGCGGTGCAGGAACTCCCAGTCCACGTCCGGGCCGGTCAGTTCGTCGAGGGTGGCGCGGAACTCCTCCTCGCCGCCGGGCAGATACCGCCCGTCGACGTGGGCGACAGCCTCCCCCGGGATCACGTTGATCTTGTAACCCGCCTCGAACATGGTGGGGTTGGCGCTGTTGCGCAGCGTCGCCTCGACCAGCCGGGCGGCCGGGCCCAGCTTGTCCACCAGCGCGTCGACGTCCCGCAGGTCCGCCTCGACGCCGTACAGGGCGGCGAGTTCGGTGAGGGCCGCGCGCACGGTCGGGGTGAGCCGCACGGGCCACTTGTGGGCGCCGATCCGGGCGATCGCCGCGGCGAGCCGGGTCACCGCGTTCTCCCCGTTGACCCGGGAGCCGTGGCCGGCCCGTCCGCGTGCGGAGAGCCGCAGCCAGGCGGTGCCGCGCTCACCGGCGGCGATCGGGTAGATCTGCCGTCCGGTGCCGTCGTGGAAGGTGTACGCCCCCGACTCGCTGACGCCCTCGGTGCAGCCCTCGAACAGCTCCGCGTGCCGGTCGGCGAGGAAACCGGCGCCGTCCTCGGCGCTCGCCTCCTCGTCGGCGGTGAAGGCGATCACCACGTCCCGCCGCGGCCGCAGCCCCTGCCGGGCCCAGGCGCGGACCACGGCGAGGATCATCGCGTCCATGTTCTTCATGTCGATCGCGCCCCGGCCCCACACGACCCCGTCGCGGACCTCGCCGGAGAACGGGTGCACGCTCCAGTCCTCGGCGCGGGCCGGGACCACGTCCAGGTGACCGTGCACGAGCAGCGCGTCCGCCGACGGGTCGGTGCCCTCGATCCGCGCCACGACGTTGGTCCGGCCCGGGGTGCGCTCCAGGAGCACCGGTTCCAGGCCCGCCCCGGCGAGCCGCTCGGCGGCGTACTCGGCCGCCGGGCGCTCCCGGCAGTCGCCGCCGCCCCGGTTGGTGGTGTCGATGCGGATCAGGCCGGACGTGAAAGCGACGACCTCGTCCAGCGCCTGCGCGTCAGCCATACTGCTCCTCGATCGCGGACGAGGCGATCGTGGTGACCGCCTTGAAGGTGCGGATTGCCTCGTGCATGGTGGCGCTGGTGTAGGCCACCTTGCGCTCCCCGATCCGGCTCACTCCCGGCACGACGGTGCAGGCCATGGCGAGGTGCTCGGCGTCGAACTCGACCGCGACGGTGAACGGGCCTCCCCTGACCGGTTCGTGACGGACCGCCAGCCCGGCCGCCTGCTTGGCCGCCGCGCGGATGTCGGCCGCGGTGCGGGCCGGCGTGCGGCACACGGCCGCGTACCGCGACACATGGTCCTTCACCGCGACCTTGAGCGCCTCGGGCGCGTACCCGAGGGCGTCCTCGCAGGCCACGTCGTCCCCGGTGACCAGCACCACCGGCACCCCGTACTCGGCGACCACATGGGCGTTGAGCAGCCCCTCGCTGGCCCGTACGTCGTTCAGCCACACCCCCGTGATGGAGTTGGCGAGATAGGTGTGGGCGAGGACGCCCTCCATGCCGGCGCCCGCGTGATAGCCGACGAAGGCGATGCCGTCCACGTCACCGTGCTGCACGCCCTCCACCATGGACAGCGACTTGTGCCGTCCGGTGAGCATCTGCGCCCGCTCGTCCAGTCGTTCGAGGAGCAGGTTGCGCATGGTCCAGTGCGCCTCGTTCACGAGGACCTCGTCGGCTCCCCCGTCGAAGAAGCCGCGTACGGCCGCGTCGACGTCCGAGGTGAACATCGCCCGGCACCGCTCCCACTGCGGCGTCCCCGGCAGCACGTCGGCAGGCCAGGTGACACCGGTGGCGCCCTCCATGTCGGCGCTGATGAGGATCTTCATGGAGCGTCACGTTACGCGCCGATCAGCGAACCGGCTACGGAGAGGCGGTGAAAGTCGGCGGGTGGGCGAACGGCGGGACACATCCCTCTCGCCCCCGGCGCCCCGGGCACCGGGGGATGCCGGGGACGGGCGTGACGGGCGGTGCGGTCCTCAGCGTTCCAGGAAGTCGAAGAGGTCTTCCCAGCTCTGGGTGATGACGTCCGGGTCGAACCGGTGGGCGCTGCGCAGGGCCTCGTCGCCCATCGTGTCGCGCAGCCGCTCGTCGGCCATCAGGCGCACAAGGTGGCGGGCGAGTTCGGAGGTGTTGCCGGGGCGGGCGAGCAGGCCGTTCTCCTCGTGGGCGACGATCTCGCGGACGCCGGGCGCGCAGTCGAACGCCACGCACGGCACACCGGTCGCCATGGCCTCCAGCAGGACCAGCGGGAAGCCTTCGCCGCGGGAGGCCTGGACGAAGACGGAGGACGCGCGCAGCGCGCCGGGCACGTCGTCGGTCTGCCCGGCGAAGTCGACGGAGTCCTCCAGGCCGAGTTCCGCGCACTGCCGCTTGAGCTCCGCCTCGGCCTCTCCCCTGCCGTAGACGCGCAGGGTCCAGCCGGGCTGCTTCGGCACGGCCTCGGCCCAGGCGTCCAGGAGCATGTCGACGCCCTTCTCGTGGGAGAGCCGGCCGACGTTCACCACGACCTTCTCGGTGCGTGGCGAGGGCGCGTCGGGCACGATGGACAGCGGGTTGGGCATGAAGCCGACGTTGTTCATGCCCTCGACCCCCCAGCGGTCGGCGTCCTCCCGGGTGAGTGCCAGCAGCCGGTCGACGTCCTTGAAGTACTTCTTCACGCGCGCGAAGCGGGACGACTTGCGGGACGTCTCGTAGGACTCGTGGGTCATGCCGATGACACGGTGCCCCGCGGTGTCCGCGAGGGCCACCCACTCCATCGCCCACACCTGGGGAACGATGATCATCGCGCCGGGCCGGGCGTCCCGGAACAGCGACGAGAGCCGGCTCGCGGCGCTCCGCATGTGGGTCTCGTGGCGGCGCAGCGCCGGGTCGAAGCGGCCGAGCAGGCGGCGCGGCCTGGGCCGGCCCGGCGGACGCCGGGCGTACAGCGTCACGGTCCGGAACGGCGGCTGGTCGCCGAGGGCCATCGGATGGTTGGGCGGGGCGACGCCGACGACGGTGACCCGGTGTCCGCGCTCGGCCAGCAGCCCGGCCATCTGGATCTGCCAGCGGCACACACCGCCGAGTTCGTTGACCTCGTTGGCCACGAAGAAGATGTCGCGCTGGGTCATCGGGTCTCTCCTGCGGGGCCGAAGAACCGGTCCACGATCTGCGCCGCGGCGTCCCCGCGGTCGTACTCGCCGTACTTGTCGACGAACTCCTTCAGCCGTGCCTCGTACTTCGACTGCACGGTGCTCAGGTCGCCGATCACCGCGAACAGTTCGTCGTCGGTGCGCGGGACGGGGCCCGGTGCCTCGGCGAGCAGGTCGAAGTAGGTGCCGCGGGTGTCCTGGGCGTACTCCTCCCAGTCGTGGGCGTGGAACACGATGGGGCGCCGGAGCAGCGCGTAGTCGAACATCACCGACGAGTAGTCGGTGATCAGGCAGTCGGCGAGCAGCAGCAGCGGGGTGATGTCCGGTTCGGCGCTGACGTTGATCACGCGTCCCGCGACCGACGGCGGCAGGGTGAGCCGGTTCAGGTAGTGCGCGCGGACGAGGAGGGTGTGGTCGTCGCCGAAGCGGGCGGCGAATTCCTCGATGTCGAAGGGGAACTCGAAGTCCCGTACGCGGCCGTCGGGATGCGTGCGGAACGTCGGCGCGTACAACAGCACCCGCCGGTCCGGGGCGAGGCCCAGCCGCTCGGCCAGCCGCTGTGCGTCGGCGGGCAGCGGTGCCCCCTCACGCACCCGCACCAGGGCGTCGTTGCGCGGGTAGCCGGTGCGCAGCAGCTTCTCCTCGGGGATGCGGTAGGCGCGGGCGAGGGTGCGCACGTCGTGCTCGCCGCGGACCACGAAGTGGTCGAAGCGGTCCAGCGCCTGCTGGTAGGAGCGCTGCTCCGGCTCGGACAGCATCCGGTAGGTGGGCTCGTCGAAACCCATCCGCTTCAGCGCCGAGCCGTGCCAGGTCTGGATGTACGTCGTCTCCGGGCGTTTGGCGAGCCGCAGCGGGTAGCCCTGGTTGTCGATCCAGAACTCCGCCTGGGCGAGCGCCTTGAGGTAGCGCCAGGACCAGCGGCGCACCAGCTCCACGTCCTGCGGGAAGCCCGTGGGGCGCTCGCCTGCGTACGACCAGATCGGGGTGATCGGCGTCTTGCGGCGGCGCAGTTCCTCGAAGATCGCGCGCGGGCTGTCGCTGTACTGCTTGCCGAGGTGGCTCTCGAAGACGACCGTGCCCTTGCGGACGGGCAGTCTGCGCAGCATGCGGTCGTAGACCTGGACCTTGCGGGTGCCGGAGTTCAGGTCGCGGCGCACGGCCCGCAGCGTGCGGTAGGCGCGCTTGGCGGCCCGCGCGGGGCGCCCGTGCAGATTGCGCTCCACGGCGGCGCGGCCGGTGCGGGAGAGCCGGCCCTCCTGGGTGAGCCGGAAGGCCAGGTGGCCCTTGGCGGACACCTGCGCCTCGAGCCGGTCGGCCATGAGCCGGGTCAGGCGGGGCCGGACGGGCAGGGACTCGGCGTTCTCCAGGTCGACGGCGCCGACGGTGAGCCGGCTGGTGGTGCGCTTGCCGCCGGCGGTCAGGTGCAGCCGGACGTCCCACACGTCGTCGATGATGCCGAGTGGTCTGAGCCGCCGGGCCAGCGGCACCTGGGCCCGCCAGGCGATCACGTCGCCCTCGTGGCGCGGGGCCGGCACCGGGAAGCGGAAGGTCTGGAGGCTGCGGCGGCGGGCCCGGAACTCCAGCTCGGCGCCGAGCTCGGCGCCGGGGTCGATGGTGTGCAGCGGGTTGACGATCTCGCCGGCGAGCACCACGTCGCCGCCGTGGACCGCGTACTCGGTCAGCCGGTTGCGCAGGGCCATCCGGTTCAGCGGCCTGGCGTGGTAGCCGAGGGTGGTGACGTCCAGGACGGCGCGCATGTCGGGGTCGTCGAGGTAGCGGTCGGTCCAGTAGACACGGCCGCCCCGCTCGGCCAGCGGTGCGGAGATCTTGTGCCGGTTGATGAGGGTGTCGATGGCCGGCATCAGGTCGGTCCAGTCCTCGCGCAGCAGCAGCTGGGCGCAGATGGCGTGGACGCGGTCGAGCTCGGCGTAGGCGGCCTCGGGGAAGTCCTGGACGTAGCCGCGGGCCAGTTCGGCGAAGCGGTGGCGGTAGTCGTCGTCGAGGAAGGGCAGATCCCGCAGGTACAGCACCAGGTCGTGCTTGAGGAACTTGATGTCCTTGCGCAGCTTCAGCTCGTCCTGGCCCTGGCGGTCCAGGATGGCGTCGATACGGCGGTGGATCTCGACCCGGTCGGCGAAGTTGCTGATCTCGCCGCGCCGGTTGCTGATCGACTTGACGGCGGTCTTCTGGACGACGTTCCAGTGGTAGACCGTGTTGGGGATGAGGGTGATCCGCTGCGCGGCCAGATAGGCCTGCGCGGAGAAGAGCAGGTCCTCGTAGTGGATGCCGCGGGGGAAGGCGAGCTCGTTGTCGATCAGGAACCGGCGCCGGTAGCACTTGTTGGTCGACAGGGTGTCGAAGACGAACAGGTCGGGCAGCTCTGCGACGGAGTCCAGCGTGCGGGTGCTCTGGTACAGCCAGGGGTACCAGAGCACGCGCTTGTCGTGCCGGCTGTCGGTGTGAACCCGGACACACAGGCCGGAGACGAGGTCGGCGCCGGTGCGGTCGGCGGCCTCGATCATGTTGCGGCAGGCGTTCCGCTCCAGGGTGTCGTCGCTGTCCAGGAACATCACGTACCGGCCGCGGGCCACCCTGACGCCCTGGTTGCGGGGCTCTCCGCAGCCGCCGCTGTTCTCCGGGAGCCGGATCGCCCGCACCCGGTCGGGGTGGGCCGCGGCGAGCGCCTGCGCCACCTCGTGGGAGCCGTCCGTCGAGCAGTCGTCGGCGATGACCACCTCGACATTGCGAAGTGTTTGCTCGAGGACGGAACCCACGGCTGTCGGAAGTCGCTCTTCGTCGTTGTAGACGATGACGACGACACTGACGTCCGGCTCCGGCGCGACGATCGACACGGCCACCTCTCGTCTTTGTTCCGTTCGGTCTGCGGGGGGGGGTGGGCGTAACCCTACAGCGTGTAGGGACAACTTCGGCTCCCACCCCCTTCAAACTACGCCAATGCGACAATACGCCGTCCCACTGACACGCAGAGCACGACCGTCGGGCCGGTCAGTGGGTGCGGCCCGCCACGAACCACCGCGACGGCAGCTCGATACGGGTCCCGTCGGAGGTGAACTCGGTGGTGACCAGGGGCATTTCGCCGCCCGCCAGGACGGTGAGGCCGGCCGAGCGGAGGTACTCCGGCACGGCGGCGTCGGCGACTTCGCCGGGCGCGATGCCGTGCCGCAGGACCGGGGCGAGCTTGGGCGGCGGACCCGCGGGGCCCCGCGCCAGTCCGCCCAGGACCAGGCGGGCGGACTCGGACGGTTCGACGAGGAAGACCCGGCCGCGCGTGCCGAGGAGGGCGGCGATGCCGTCGGCGAGTGCCTGCCGGTCGTCCGGATCGCACTGGTGCAGCACGCCCCGCACGTACACGTTCGCGTCACCCAGCTCGGCGTGCAGCGTCTCCGCCTCGCTCTTGTCGGTGGCGTCCAGCACCCGGTACGCGGACCGGCCAGCGCGGTCGCCGCGCCGGGCGTGCTCGACGGCCGCCGCGGCGATGTCGACGCCGACGACGTGCCCGAGGCGCTCGGCGAGGAAACGGGTCTGGGTGCCGTTGCCGCACCCCAGGTCGACCAGGGGGAGCGCCGGTTCGGCCAAGTGCGGTCGGAGCAGCGGCAGATGGAGAGCGGCGGTCACCTCGGGCCCGGCGTCCCAGAACACCGACCCCGGCTCCTCGGACGCCTCGCTCCAGAACCCCTCCCACGCCTGCCGGTACCGGCTCGTCGCACTCATGCCCAACTCCCCTGCGAGACAGCCTTGTTCCGTCACAATCGACGGGTTCCTCCGGTCTACCGGCCAAGGCCCGGCCGCCACAACCACCGGGTGAGGGGGCGGGACCGGACTCTCGGACGGTGACGTGCCGGGGCGAGTCACCGGCGGGGCAGGGCGAGTTCGAACCAGACCGTCTTGCCGGTGTTCGTACGGCTCGTCCCCCACTCCCGGGCGAGGGTGCTGACCACCCGCAGGCCCCGGCCGGACGCGTCGGCCGGCCCGGCGCTCAGCAGGGTGGGCAGGTCGTGGTCGTCGTCCTCCGCCTCGCACAGCAGGGTGTCGCCACGGACGAGGCGCAGTTCGACGGGCCGGCCGCGGGAGTGCCGTACGGCGTTGGTGACCAGCTCGCTGACCATCAGCTCGGTGGGGTCGGTCAGCCGGGCCAGGCCCCATTCGCGCAGTTGCTCACGGACCACGGCGCGGGCCCGGCCCACCTCGGCGGGATCGCGGGCCAGACGCCACTCGGCGACGTCGTCCGGCTCGATGCCGTTCAGGCGGGCCATCAGCAGCGCCACGTCGTCCTTGCGGCCCCCGCGCGTGTTCAGGGCGCGGATGATCGTGTCGCAGGCGTCGTCCACGGACGCGGCCGGGTGGGCGGCGGACTCGCACAGTGCGGCGAGACCCACACCGATGTCCTCGCCGCGCACCTCGACCAGCCCGTCGGTGCACATCACCAGCCGGTCGCCGGGCCGCACGGGGACGCGTACCGCCTCGAAGGGCACTCCGCCGACGCCGATGGGCGCCCCCGTGGGCAGGTCCAGCAGCTCGCTGCGGCCGTCGCCCGCGCGCACCAGGACGGGCGGGACGTGTCCGGCGTTGGCGAGGTGCACCTCGCCCGCGATCGGGTCGTACACGGCGTACAGGCACGTCGCCAGGTAGGTGTCGCCGAGCCGCTGCGCGAGGTCGTCCAGGTTGCGCAGCAGCTGGGCGGGCGGCAGGTCGAGCGCGGCCATGGTCTGCACGGCCGTACGCAACTGCCCCATCATCGCGGCCGAGTTCAGTCCGTGCCCCATGACGTCGCCGACGACCAGGGCGGTGCGGGCCCCGGGCAGCTTGACCGAGTCGAACCAGTCGCCGCCGACCCGGCCGAGCAGCGTGCCGGGCAGATAGCGGGTGGCGATGTCGCAGCCCGCCATCCGCGCCGGGATGCTCGGCAGCATGCTGTCCTGGAGGGTCTCGGCGACGCTCTCCTGGTACGTGTACATGCGCGCGTTGTCGAGCACGAGGCCGGCGCGGGCGGCGAGCTCGGCGCCGGTGACCCGGTCCATGTCGTTGAACTCGGCGCGCTCCGGGTGGCGCAGCAGGATCATGAAGCCGAGGACGACGTCGCGCGCCTTCAGCGGTACGACGAGCATCGAGCGGTGGGTGATCAGCGGCCGGATGTCACGCTTCTCGAACTGCGAGGCGATGGCGTGGCCCGCCTCCTCGCTGATCCGCGGCACGAGCACGGGCTCGCCGGAGGTCATGCACTGGAAGAACGGCGTGTGCGCCGGGAACGGCATGGCCTCGCCGACCGGCACGACGTCGTCCCAGCGGCCCGGTTCGTCGTTGTGCTCGACGGCCACCCGGTGCCACATGGTCCTGGTGTCCGGCACGCCCTCCGGGAACCCCTCCCCGGCGACGACCTGCTCGCGCAGATAGGTGCCGGCGACGTCGGTGAAGCGCGGGACGACGGCCCGGCTGACCTCGACGATGGTCCGCTCGAGGTCGAGCGAGGTGCCGATCCTGCCGCTGACCTCGTTGAGGAACTCCAGGCGCTCGCGTACGGCGGCGTACTCGAGGTCCTCGCCCTCGTCGTCGGCCGCTTCCTCCGGTAAGAGCGGTCCCTGTGCCGCCGCCCGCGCGGCCCGCTCCCGGCGCGACCTGCGTCCGACCCGCCGCGGCACACCCCAGTCGGGGGTGACGGGCACCCGGTCGTTCTGGCTGAACTCCAGTACGGGATAGCCCAGTTCGAGCACCTGCGCGACGATGCGGGCGCTCTCGCCGACGCTCATGCTGGGCAGGATCTCGGGCAGCCGGCGCGCGAGTTCGTCGGCGCCGGGGAAGTCGGTGTGCAGGGCGAAGGCCGGCGCGATGCGCTCGAACGCGCGCTCCTCCCCGGCAGCGCGGTCCGCGTCCCCGTGCCCGTGCCCGTCGTCGTGGCGCAGCCCGTCCGCGTCGGCGGCGAGTACGAGGAGCCGCTCCCGCCCGGGGCCGACCAGGGGGTACGCCCACCACAGGACGTCCACCCGGTCCCTTTCCGGCCCGGCGAGCCGGGCCCGGCCGGCGGCCGGGTAGGACAGCCGTCCGTCCAGTGAGGACTCCAGACCGGGCCCGAGCCCGTCATGGCCGCCGTGGGACCGGTGGGGAGCGTCGTCCGCCTCGTCGGGCAGGGCGCCGGAGACGGGCAGCAGATCGGACGCCGGCCTGCCGATCGCCTCTTCCTTGGCCCTGCCGAGCAGCCGCCCCGCGCCCCTGCTCCAGTGCGACACCAGGCCGTCGTGGTCGACCACGACCACGGCCAGCGGGACCCGTCCGGCCGGGACGTCCGCCGCCACCGCGCGGCCCCCGGTTCCGCGCCCCGGAGGTACGTCCCTTTCGGTGCCACGGTCCATGACCCCAGGCCCCTCTCCCCACGGCTCCCCAAGATCTGTTCCCCCGGGAACCACGGTACGGGGACGGCCCGTCACGATGTGCGGCAACAAGCGAATTGGCGTCAGGGGGGAGCGCACCGGTGCGCGGTGCGCTCCCCCCTGACGAGCCGCTCAGTCCTCGTGCCCGAGCTGGAGATCCCGTTCCGTGCGTCCTCCGCCCGCCACCTGGAGGACCGTGGCGACGGGCGGGTAGCCGGCCGCGATCACGGTGTACTCGCCGGAGGACAGATCGACGAACCGGAACGTCCCGTCGGGTCCGGTGGTGAGCGTGTCGACGACGTTGCCCGCGGCGTCGAGGAGGGTGACGCGCGCGTCCTCGACGGGCCGCCCGCCACTGGCCCGGACGGTCCCGCGCAGCACGGCCCCGCCCGCGAGCTCGACGTCCTGGCGAGTCTCCCGCGCGGCCTGCACGCTGACCGGCAGCGCGGCCGGGCGGAAGGCGGGGGCGCTGGCGGCGAGGGTGTACTCCCCGGCGACGAGTTCGGTGATGGCGTAGCCGCCCTCGCGCCCGCTGCGGGTGCTGGCGACGACCTCGCCGTGCACATTGGTCAGGGTGACGGTGGCGTCGCGCACGGGGCTGCCGTCGGCGGTGCGCACGGTGCCGGTGAGGCGTCCTGCGCCGCCGAGGACGACGTCGAGTTCGACGGGCCGCTCGCCGACGGTCACGGAGACGGCCTGAGGCTGGTGCCCGCCGGCCGCGGCGATCAGGACGTACGAGCCGGTGCCCGGCGTGGACAGCGCGTACCGCCCGTCGTCGCCGCTCGCGCCCCGGCCGATCTGCTGTCCCGCGACGTCGATCAGGGTGAGCGCCGCGCGGGGCACGACCGTGCCGTCCGGATGCTGCACGGTGCCGCAGACGGGCACGCCGGCGGCGAAGGGTGAACGGGCCTGCGGCACGGTGGGGTTCGGCGGCGGGGTCTCCGGGTCGGTCACATGGGCGTTGTGGGACACCAGTGGTCTCTCCTTGAGGAAGAAGGCGATGAGCAGGCCGAGGACGAGCACCGGCACCAGGTAGAGGAAGATCCGCGGCATGGCGTCCGCGTACGCCCCCACGTAGGCGTCGCGCAGGGCCGGCGGCAGTGCCCGCACGGCCTGCGGGGTGATCGACTCGGGGTCGGGGAGGGCGGCACCCGCGCGCGTGGGGACGCGGTCGCGCAGGGCGTCGGTGAGCCGGCCGGCGAACAGGGTGCCGAAGACGGCGGCGCCCACGCTGCCGCCGATCTGCCGGAAGTAGTTGTTGGCGCTGGTCGCCGTGCCGAGGTCGGCGGGGCGCACCGAGTTCTGCACGGCGAGCACCAGCACCGGCATCACCAGGCCGATCCCGGCGCCGAGTACGGCCATCCAGACGCTGTACTGGAGCCGCGACGTGTCGACTTCGAGCCGGGACAGCAGCCACATGCCGAGTGCGGACAGGGCGCTGCCGAGGATGGGGTAGATCCGGTAGCGGCCGGTGTGGCTGATGAGCTGCCCGGAGACGATGGACGCCCCCACGATGCCGCCCATCATGGGCAGCATCAGCAGTCCGGACTCGGTGGCCGAGGCGCCGTCGACCATCTGGAGGAAGGTGGGCAGGTAGCTGGCCGCCCCGAACAGCGCGACGCCGACGACGAGTCCGACCAGGCCGCTGACGTTGAAGACGGAGTCGCGGAACAGCCTGAGCGGGATGAGGGGTTCGGCGGCGAAGCGCTCGGCGACGAGGAAGAGCGCGGTGGCGGCGACGGCGCCCGCGCCCAGCCCCAGGATGACCCGTGAGCCCCAGGCGTACTCGGTGCCGCCCCAGCTGGTCAGCAGCACCAGGCAGGTGGAGGCGGCGGCCAGCAGCAGGGCGCCCGGCACGTCGAAGCGAGCCTTGACCCGTGGCCTGGGCAGCTTCAGCACGACGGTGATCACGGCCAGGGTGACCAGGCCGAACGGCACGTTGATGTAGAAGCACCACCGCCAGGACAGGTGGTCGGTGAAGTAGCCGCCGAGCAGCGGCCCGGCGACGGAGGCGAGGCCGAAGGCCGCGCCGATCAGTCCCATGAACCGGCCGCGCTGCCGGGGCGGCACGATGTCCGCGATGATGGCCTGCACACCGATCATCAGTCCGCCCGCGCCGATGCCCTGCACGGCGCGGAAGGCGATGAGCTGGTCCATGGTCTGCGCCCGTCCGGCGAGCGCGGAGCCGGCGACGAAGACGGCGATGGCGAACTGGAAGACGCCCTTGCGGCCGATCAGGTCGCCGAGCTTGCCGTAGACGGGCAGGCCGACGGTGGCGGTGAGCAGGTAGGCGGTGATCGCCCAGGACATCCGGTCCAGGCCGTGCAGCTCGCCGACGATCTTCGGCAGCGCGGTGGCGACGATCATCTGGTCGAGCGCGGCCAGCAGCAGCGCGAGCATCAGCCCGACGAAGACCAGCCGCACCCGGCGGGGGCCGAGCCGCGGGGCGGGGGCCGGCGGCGGGGCGGGGATTCTGGGGGGCGCCGCGACCGGCTCGTCCTGCACCAGAGTGATCCCGCCCACGTACCGCTCCCTCGTCGCACCTGCCGCACGATTGCCGCGCAATGCGACAACTGCGGACAAGGCGACGAGTTACGGCGGGCCTCCGGTCCGAGGGGAGATCCACTCGAACCGGTGAGGAGCCAACGGGGCCCGTCGGCAGAGGAGTTGCCCCGGAAGGGCTACTTCTCGACCTCGGTGGCGAGCTTGGCGAGCATCGCGTCGTAGATCCGGGCGAGGCCCTTGGGGGCGAACGTCCGCTCGAAGAAGCCGCCGATGCCCCCGGCGCCCTTCCAGGTGGTGGTGATCACGACGCGGGACTTGCCCTCGCCGGCCGGGGTGACGCGCCAGACGGTGACCATGGTGGAGTTGCGGTCCTTCTCGACCAGCTCGCCGTCGGTGGGCTCGGACACCTCCATCAGGCAGTCGCGGACCCGCTTGCTCGTGGCCTGGAGCTTCCAGTGGACGAGGGTGCCCTCGCCGTCGCCGCCCTCGCGCACCTCGTACTCGCTGAACTGCTCGGGCAGCACCTTCGGGCGGGTGCCGCTGTAGTCGGCGACCGCGTCGAACACCGTCTCCGCGTCGGCGGCGACGACCCGCTCCGTAGTGGCCTCGACCTGCGCCATGGCTTCCTCCAGGACATCCGTTCTCAGGCTTGGGCCAAGCCAATCACCCCGCCGCCCGGGCCCCCAAATCGGGGCCCGGCAAGTGATCGGACACGGCACAGCGGGCGATCGGGAACGGCGTCCGTACGGTCACCCGCACGATCAAGGGAACATGTGTTCTATTCTGTGGTGAGCACTACCGAGGAGGCGCCATGCGCTGGGACAACCTCACCGCGGCCCCGGGGAACTCCGGGGACTCCGGTCACAGCCGGGCCGACGCCGCGCTCTTCGGGGCGGACGCGGTCACCACACGTACCTTCGACACTCCCGAGTTCCGCGGGATCACCTTCCACGAGATCCGGGCCCGCTCGATCATCAACCGGGTGCCGGGCGCCTCGCGCATGCCCTTCGAGTGGACGGTCAACCCGTACCGCGGCTGTACGCACGCGTGCGTGTACTGCTTCGCACGCAAGACGCACAGCTATCTGGACCTCGACACGGGCATCGGCTTCGACACGCAGATCGTGGTCAAGGTGAACGCCCCGGAGCTGCTGCGCCGCCAGCTGGCCTCGCGCCGCTGGCACGGCGAGCACATCGCCATGGGCACGAACGTGGACTGCTACCAGCGGGCCGAGGGGCGCTACCGGCTGATGCCGGGCATCCTGAGCGCGCTGCGCGACCACGCGAACCCCTTCTCGATCCTGACCAAGGGCACGCTGATCCTGCGCGACCTGGACCTGCTCACCCAGGCGGCCGAGGTCACCGACGTGGGCGTCTGCGTCTCGGTCGGCTTCACCGACAACGAGCTGTGGCGCACCGTCGAGCCGGGCACCCCCGCGCCCGAACGGCGCCTGGACGTCGTACGCACCCTCGGGGAGCACGGCATCGGCTGCGGGGTGCTGATGGCGCCGGTGATCCCGTTCCTGAGCGACCGGCCGGCCCAACTGCGAGACGCCGTAAGGGAGATCGCGGCAGCCGGGGCCACCTCCGTCACCCCGCTGGTGCTGCATCTGCGGCCCGGCGCCCGCGAGTGGTTCATGGCCTGGCTCGAACAGCACCACCCGCACCTCGTGCGCCATTACGAGCAGCTGTACGCCGAGGGCGCCTACGCCCCCAAGTGGTACCAGCGCCGGATCACCCGTCAGGTGCACGAACTGGCACGGGAGTACGGGATCGGCCCGGCGCGCGCGGGAGCGGCCCGCCGCATCCAGCCGACCGAGCCGACGCCACCCCCTATGCCCGAACCGACTCAACTCACGCTCATTTGAGATCGTTCGAGCGCATCACCCGGCCCAATTGGGTCAAGAATTGTCAGAACGCGTTCTTCCGCTAGTTCTTTCCGGGACGATGCGGCGAGCACCGCGAGACCGCGGTGCGCAGCCTCTCCGTCCTGGGAGGACTTATGAGAAGAAGCGCCGCCGTGCTGTGCGGTGCCGCCGTCGTCATGGCCGGATCCCTCACGGCCGTCCCCGCCGACGCGAGCACGCCGCATCCCGCCGCCGCATCCGCCGCATCCGCCGCCAAGGTCACCTGGAAGAAGTGCGGCACCGCCAGTTATCCGACCCTCCAGTGCGGGTCCTTGAAGGTGCCGCTCGACTACAGACATCCGTCCGGGAAGAAGATCACGCTGGCGCTGTCCCGCGTCCCGCACACCGCCAAGACCTACCAGGGCCCCCTGCTGGTCAACCCCGGCGGTCCCGGCGGCAGCGGCCTCTCGCTCGCCGGTTTCGTCGCCTCCTCCCTGCCCAAGAAGGTCGCGGCGCAGTACGACGTCATCGGCTTCGACCCTCGCGGCGTGGGCAGGAGTTCCCCGGCGCTCGACTGCAAGCCGGGTTCCTTCAACCCCGTGCGCCCGGACTCGGTGCCGAACACGCCCGCCATCGAGAACGCCAACCTCGCGCGCGCGAAGTCCTTCGCCGCCGCCTGCGGCAAGAAGTACGCGAGCGTGCTGCCGCACATCAACACGGTCAACGCGGCGACCGACATGGACTCGATCCGCCGGGCCCTCGGCGCGAAGAAGATCAATTACTTCGGTTACTCCTACGGCACCTATCTCGGCGCGGTGTACGCCAAGCTCTTCCCCGAGCGGGTGCGCCGGCTGGTCCTCGACTCGATCGTGGACCCGACGGGCGTCTGGTACGAGGACAACATCCAGCAGGACTACGCCTTCGAGAGCCGTCAGCAGGCCTTCATGGCATGGGTCGCGAAGCACGACTCGACCTACAGGCTGGGCACGGACCCGGCGAAGATCGAGGCCAAGTGGTACGCGATGCGGGCGGCGCTCGCCAAGAAGCCCGCGGGAGGCAAGGTCGGCGCCTCCGAACTGGAGGACACCTTCATCCCGGGCGGCTACTACAACGGCTACTGGCCCTACCTCGCCCAGGCGTTCGCGGCGTACGCGAACGACAAGAAGACCGCGCCGCTGGTCCAGGCGTACGAGAACTTCGCCACCGTGGACGCCTCCGGCGACAACGGCTACAGCGTCTACACCTCCGTGCAGTGCCGTGACACCTCGTGGCCGCGGGACTGGCGGCAGTGGCGCAAGGACAACTGGGCCGTGTACGACAAGGCGCCGTTCATGACCTGGAACAACGCCTGGTACAACGCACCCTGCGCCTTCTGGCCGGTCTCCTCCAAGCGTCCGGCGAACGTCGCCAACAGCAAGCTGCCGCGGGTGCTGCTGTTCCAGGCGACCAACGACGCGGCCACCCCGTACGAGGGCGGTGTCACGGTGCACCGGCTGCTGCGGAACTCCAGCCTGGTGGTGGAACAGGGCGGCGGCAACCACGGCATCACGCTGAGCGGGAACGCCTGCCTGGACAAGTACCTGGCGACGTACCTGACCAACGGCAAGGTGCCGCGCGGGCACGGTGTCGCGGACGCGGTGTGCCGGCGGCTGCCCGACCCGAAGCCGCTGAGCGCGGCGGCGTCCGCCGCGGCCGCCTCCCCGTCCGGTGCCTCACGCGGGGCGGCGCTGCACGACCTCGTCCGCTTCCGCGGCTGAGCGGCCGAACCGGCTACGCCGGGCCGCCGCAAGCGGTCTGACGGTCCGTCGGGGGCGGTGACCGGTTCGTGGTTGCCGGACGCATGGTCCACCATGGACGCATGAGCGAGCCAACCAGGATTCCCGCCCCCGACGGGGTCGCCCCCGCCGCGCACTACTCCCATGTCGTCATGGGCACCGGCCGTTTCGTCGCGATCTCCGGCCAGGTCGCCCTGGACGAGAACGGCGAGTTCGTGGGCGAGGGCGACCCGGACGCGCAGGCCCGGCAGATCTTCGAGAACCTCCGCCGCTGCCTGGCCGCCGCCGGCGCGACCTTCGACAACGTCGTCAAGTTCACCTACTTCCTCACGGACACGGCCCACCTCCCGGCGATCCGCGCCGCCCGCACGGCTCACCTGGCCGACGACCGCCTGCCCGCCTCCTCCGCCGTTCAGGTCGCGGCCCTGGTCCGCCCCGAGTTCCTGATGGAGGTCGAGGCGTTCGCCGTACTGCCCGAGTGAGGTGCTCCCGTCGCACTTCCCGGGTGAGGTGTCTCCCTCACACCGCCCGAGTGACCCGGATGAGATGTCAACCGCGCGGCCGGGGCCCGGCCGTCGAGGCTCGCGTGCGGCCGCCGGACCCGTCCTCGTGCTCCCGCGGGTCCCGTCCGCTCACCCGGACTTCGGGATGCGGGCCAGGGCGTCGACCGCCCCCTGCGCCAGGGCCGGGTGGGCGAGGGCCTCGGTGAGGACGGGGCGGGCCCGGACGTCGCCCAGCGTGCCCAGGCCCTCCACACAGGCCAGGGCCACCCGGCGGTAGGGGTCGTGCGGGCGGAGCCGTCGTTCCAGCGTGGTGATCAGGGCGGGCACGGACTCCGGGGCCCGCAGTTCCACCAGCAGCCGTACCGGATGCAGCGCGTAGGCGACACGCAGCTCGTTGGTCGCCAGGGCCGCAGCGGCGCGGGCGGTGCGGGGATCGCCGAGCCGGGCCAGCGCGTACGCGGCACCTGCGCAGCGCGGCGGGTCGCGGTGGTTCAGCAGCAGCACCAGGGACTCGAAGGCCCGCCGGTCCCCCGCGAGGCCGAGGCGGAACGCGGCCAGCTCCCTGGCCCACAGCGGCTGCCCGGGCGCCGTGAGCACCTCGGCCAGCTCGCCCGGGTCCCGGGTGGCCACCAGATGCTCGTACGCCGCCGATCCGCCCGTCTCCTGCCGTAAGCGCTCCGTGAGCGATCGCAACTCTTCGTCCACGAGGGCCAGCCTAGGATCGTGACCCGCCACGCGGGACGTACATCACAAACTCGAGGAGACTCTGGGGGGTGGCGCGCTCGTTACCCACCGGTTAAGCTCATACGAGCGAGACACCCTCTCGCACCCTCTCGCAGTGGCCTGGTGACGCAGCCACCGCGAGTGTTGTCGGTTCGGTACCCCGAGTACCGCAGTACGACCCGGCTTCGGGACAGAGCCGGTCGGCTTCGCCGGGCGCACGGGCGCCCGCGGCGCATGGCACCGGGCGTGTGCGCATTCGGCCCGGCAGCACCCGCAACCCCTTCCTTCCGCACCCGTTGCGCCCGTCGGCGCATCCGGGGCGCGTTCCCAGTCGTCACTCTCATTCCTGGAGTCCCGCGATGGCCACTCCCCTCTCCGACATCTCCCTGTCCGCGCTGAAGACGATCGCCGTCGTCGGCCTCGGCACCATGGGCACCGGCATCACCGAGGTCCTGGCCCGCGCGGGCCGCGAGATCGTCGGCATCGACATCAGCGAGGCGGCGGCCGCCAGGTGCTTCGCCGCCCTGGAGAACTCCACCGCCCGCGCCGTGGAACGCGGGCGCCTGACCGACCGGGAGCGCACGGACGTGCTCGCCCGCGTGCGCACCTCCACCGACCTGGCCGCGGCGGCCGACGCCGACCTGGTCGTCGAGGTCGCGCCGGAGTCGTACGAGACCAAGCAGCAGATCCTGCGGGAACTGGACGGCATCGTGCGGCCGGGGGCGATCCTGGCCACCGGCACCAACGCCCTGTCGGTGACCCGCCTGGCCGCCGACTCGGCCCACCCGGAGCGGGTGCTCGGCCTGCACTTCTTCAACCCCGCGCAGGCCATGAGGCTGGTCGAGATCGTCTCCTCGGTGCTGACCGCCCCGCAGGCCGTCCAGGCGGTCACCGACCTCGCCCTCGAACTGGGCAAGGAGCCCGTCGCGGTCGGCGACCGGCCCGGATTCGTCGCCGACGGGCTGCTGTTCGGCTACCTCAACCAGGCCGCGGCGATGTACGAGGGGAGGTACGCCACCCGCGAGGACATCGACGCCGCGATGCGGCTCGGCTGCGGACTGCCGATGGGCCCGCTGGCGCTGCTCGACCTGATCGGCGTCGACACCGCGCGCACGGTCCTGGAGGCCATGTACGCCGAGTCGCGCGACCGGCTGCACGCCCCGGCGCCGATCCTGAAGCAGCTCAGCGAGGCCGGTCTGACGGGCCGCAAGGCGGGCCGCGGCTTCTACACCTACGAGGCCCCGGGCAGCGGCGCCGTCGTGCGGGACGCGCTGACCCCGCCGGCCGGTGACGTCCTCGCCCCCGGCCGCCCCGTGCGCTCCGTCGGCGTCGCCGGCTCGGGCACCATGGCCTCCGGCATCGCCGAGGTGTTCGCGAAGGCCGGGTACGAGGTCGTGCTGGCCGCCCGCAGCGCGGAGAAGGCGCAGGCCGCCAAGGCCCGTATCGGCAAGTCGCTTTCACGCTCTGTCGACAAGGGCCGGCTGACCGCCGAGGCCGCCGCGCGGACCCTGGACCGGATCACGGCGACCGGCACCCTCGACGACTTCGCCGAGGTGGACCTCGCCGTCGAGGCCGTCGCCGAGGACCTGCCGGTCAAGCAGCAGCTGTTCGCGGCGCTGGACAAGGTCTGCAAGCCGGGCGCGATCCTGGCCACCACCACCTCCTCGCTTCCCGTGGTCGCCTGCGCCCGCGCCACCTCGCGCCCGCACGAGGTGATCGGCATGCACTTCTTCAACCCGGCGCCCGCGATGAAGCTGGTCGAGGTCGTGCGCACGGTGCTGACGGAGGACGACGTCCACGCGACGATCCGCGAGGTCTGCGTCAGGATCAAGAAGCACGCCGTCGACTGCGGGGACCGCGCCGGCTTCATCGTCAACGCCCTGCTGTTCCCGTACCTCAACAACGCGGTCAAGATGGTGCAGGAGCACTACGCGTCCCTGGACGACATCGACGCGGCGATGAAGCTCGGCGGCGGCTACCCCATGGGCCCGTTCGAACTGCTCGACGTCGTGGGCCTGGACGTCTCGCTGGCCATCGAGAAGGTCCTGCACCGCGAGTTCCGCGACCCGGGCCTGGCCCCGGCACCGCTCCTGGAGCATCTGGTGGCCGCGGGCTGCCTCGGCCGCAAGACGGGCCGCGGCTTCCGCGAATATGCCCGGCGCTGACCGGTCCGGCGACCGGTTCGCGGACGGGCGGGAGTGGGGCGGCCTGCTGGAACCTGCGGCCGCTCCCCCGTCCACCGAGGACGGAGGAACCCGGGGACGTGCGCACCGGGCTGCGCGGATGCAGTACGTTCGGGTCATGCCCCAGCCCGCCAGGTCCACACGTACACCCGCCACGCCCGACGCGCCGGAGAGCGCCGCCGGCTCCCGCGCGGCCGCCCAACGGCTCAAGATGCGCCGGGAGCTGGCGGCCGCCGCGATGGAGCTGTTCGCGACCAAGGGGTACGAGGCGACCACGGTCGACGAGATCGCCGCGGCGGCCGGGGTCGCCCGCCGCACCTTCTTCCGGCACTTCCGTTCCAAGGAAGAGGCCATCTTCCCCGACCACGACGACACCCTGATCCGCGCCGAGGCCGTCCTCAACGCGGCCCCCGCGCACGAGCACCCGCTCGACACGGTGTGCCGGGGTATCAAGGAAGTCATGAAGATGTACGCGGCGCAGCCGGAGATCTCGGTCGCCCGCTACAAGCTGACCCGCGAGGTGCCCACGCTGCGCGAGGCGGAGATCGCCTCGGTGGCCCGCTACGAGCGCCTGTTCACGCGTTATCTGCTGGGCCACTTCGACGAGCGCGTGCACGCCGACGACGCCAACGACGACCCGCTGCTCGCGGAGGTCGCCGCCTCGGCCGTGGTCACCGCGCACAACCACGTGCTGCGGCGCTGGCTGCGGGCCGACGGCCAGGGAGACGTGGAGGCACAGCTCGACCACGCCTTCGCGATCGTGCGCAAGACGTTCGGCACCGGGATCGGGGCCGGCCGCGCCGCGGCGCCCGCGTCCGGCGCCGCGCCCTCGGCGGCGGTGTCCCAGCAGGGCGAGGTGCTGGTGGCGGTCGCCCGCACCGACGCCCCGCTGGAAGAGGTCATGCGCACCATCGAGGAGGCGCTGAAAGAGCGCTGACGAGCCTCGCGGCCACGAGAGCCAGGTACCGCCTGACGACCGCGAGAGCCGCGTACCGCCTCACGGCCACGAGAGCCGCGCAACCGACGGCCACCCCACGGGGTGGCCGTTTTTGCATGTCGGAGCCCCTTTTCGCCCGTCTCGGCGGCCCCGTTCGATCGATCATCGCTCATTTGTTGCGTAAAGTTTTCGCCTGAGCGAGAATTCTGGCACTCAGTGCCTTGCAAGGTGACACGCGGTGTCATACGTTGAAGATGTCCGGGCGGCCGGCACGCGGAGAACCGCACGCACGCCGGCTGTCCCAGCAAGCCGATGGCGGCTCGCACGCCCGGACGCCTGCGTCACAGGCAACCTCCCGCGCCACAAAGCGCTGCCGAAGCCCCACCCGCCGAACCGACGGCACCCGGCCGGACCGACGGCCCCCTCACCGCCCCCTCTGCAGCACCGACGTAACCCTCAGCGCCCCTCCCCCGGGGCGCTCGACGCCGGAGGCAACACCGTGACCGTGAAGGACATCCTGGACGCGATCCAGTCGCCGGACTCCACGCCCGCCGACTTCGCAGCCCTGCCACTGCCCGAGTCGTACCGCGCGATCACCGTGCACAAGGACGAGACGGAGATGTTCGACGGGCTCTCCACCCGCGACAAGGACCCGCGCAAGTCCCTGCACCTGGACGAGGTGCCGCTGCCCGAGCTGGGCCCGGGCGAGGCCCTGGTGGCCGTCATGGCCTCCTCGGTCAACTACAACTCGGTGTGGACCTCGATCTTCGAGCCGCTGTCGACGTTCGGCTTCCTGGAGCGATACGGCCGCACCAACGAGCTGGCCAAGCGGCACGACCTGCCGTACCACATCATCGGCTCCGACCTGGCCGGCGTCGTCCTGCGCACCGGCCCCGGCGTCAACGCCTGGCAGCCCGGTGACGAGGTCGTCGCGCACTGCCTGTCCGTCGAACTGGAGTCGAGCGACGGCCACAACGACACGATGCTCGACCCGGAGCAGCGCATCTGGGGCTTCGAGACCAACTTCGGCGGCCTCGCCGAGATCGCGCTCGTCAAGTCCAACCAGCTGATGCCCAAGCCCGGCCATCTGAGCTGGGAGGAGGCCGCCGCCCCCGGCCTGGTCAACTCCACTGCCTACCGCCAGCTGGTCTCCCGCAACGGCGCCGGCATGAAGCAGGGCGACAACGTGCTCATCTGGGGCGCGAGCGGCGGACTCGGCAGCTACGCCACGCAGTTCGCCCTCGCCGGCGGCGCGACCCCCGTCTGCGTCGTCTCCAGCGACCAGAAGGCGGACATCTGCCGCGCCATGGGCGCCGAGGCGATCATCGACCGCACCGCCGAGAACTACAGGTTCTGGAAGGACGAGCACACCCAGGACCCCAAGGAGTGGAAGCGCTTCGGCAAGCGCATCCGCGAACTCACCGGCGGCGAGGACGTCGACATCGTCTTCGAGCACCCCGGCCGCGAGACCTTCGGCGCGAGCGTGTACGTCACCCGCAAGGGCGGGACCATCGTCACCTGCGCCTCCACCTCGGGCTACACCCACGAGTACGACAACCGCTACCTGTGGATGTCCCTGAAGCGCATCATCGGCTCCCACTTCGCCAACTACCGCGAGGCCTGGGAGGCCAACCGCCTGATCGCCAAGGGCAGGATCCACCCGACGCTGTCCCGGGTCTACTCCCTGGAGGACACCAGGCAGGCGGCGTACGACGTGCACCGCAACCTGCACCAGGGCAAGGTCGGCGTGCTGTGCCTGGCGCCCGAGGAGGGCCTGGGCGTGCGCGACGAGCAGATGCGCGCCCGGCACATCGACGCCATCAACCGCTTCCGGAACATCTGAGAGGCGCACATGAGTGAGCGTCAGACACCGCGGGCGCACGCGGACAGAGACCGGCCGTGGCTCATGCGCACCTACGCCGGCCACTCCACGGCCGAGGCCTCCAACGAGCTGTACCGGCGCAACCTCGCCAAGGGCCAGACCGGTCTGTCGGTGGCGTTCGACCTGCCGACGCAGACCGGCTACGACCCCGACCACGTCCTCGCCCGCGGCGAGGTCGGCCGGGTCGGCGTGCCGGTCGCGCACCTCGGCGACATGCGCCGGCTGTTCCAGGACATCCCCCTGGAGCAGACGAACACCTCGATGACGATCAACGCCACGGCCATGTGGCTGCTGGCGCTCTACCAGGTCGTCGCGGAGGAGCAGGGCGCGGACATCACCAAGCTCCAGGGCACGACCCAGAACGACATCGTCAAGGAGTACCTGTCCCGCGGCACGCATGTCTTCCCGCCGGGCCCGAGCCTCCGGCTCACCACGGACATGATCGCGTACACGGTCTCCCACATGCCCAAGTGGAACCCGATCAACATCTGCAGCTACCACCTCCAGGAAGCCGGCGCCACACCGGTGCAGGAGATCGCGTACGCGATGTCCACCGCGATCGCCGTCCTGGACGCGGTGCGCGACAGCGGCCAGGTGCCGCAGGAGCGCATGGGCGATGTCGTCGGCCGCATCTCCTTCTTCGTGAACGCGGGCGTCCGCTTCGTCGAGGAGATGTGCAAGATGCGGGCGTTCGGCCGCGTCTGGGACCGGATCACCCGCGAGCGGTACGGCATCGAGGACCCCAGGCACCGCCGCTTCCGCTACGGCGTCCAGGTCAACTCCCTCGGCCTGACCGAGGCGCAGCCGGAGAACAACGTCCAGCGGATCGTCCTGGAGATGCTGGCCGTCACCCTCTCCAAGGACGCACGCGCGCGTGCCGTGCAGCTGCCGGCCTGGAACGAGGCCCTCGGCCTGCCCCGGCCCTGGGACCAGCAGTGGTCGCTGCGCATCCAGCAGGTGCTGGCGTACGAGTCCGACCTGCTGGAGTACGAGGACATCTTCGAGGGCTCGAAGGTGGTCGAGGCGAAGGTGGCGGAGCTGGTCGAGGCGGTCCTCGCCGAGATCGAGCACATCCAGGAGCTGGGCGGCGCGATGGCCGCCGTGGAGTCCGGTTACCTGAAGTCGCAGCTGGTCGCGTCGCACGCCGAGCGCCGGGCCCGGATCGAGTCGGGCCGGGAGAAGATCGTCGGCGTCAACATATTCGAGGGCACCGAGCCGAACCCGCTCACCGCCGATCTGGACACAGCGATCCAGACGGTCGACCCGGCGGTCGAGGCCCGCGTGACCGACTCGCTCCGGCACTGGCGCGACACCCGCTACCAGCCGCCGTTCAACCACCCGCGCCCCTGCAAGGCGCTGGAGCGGCTGAAGGAGGCGGCCAAGGGCGCCGGCAACCTCATGGAGGCCACGCTGGAGTGCGCCCGATCGGGTGTCACGACCGGCGAGTGGGCCGGGGCCCTGCGCGAGGTGTTCGGCGAGTTCCGGGCGCCCACCGGAGTGTCGTCGGCGCCGGTGGCCGTCACCGCCGAGGAGGGCTCGGCCCTGGCCGCGGTGCGCCGCACGGTGGAACTGACGGCCCGGGACCTCGGCGTCGGCAAGCTGCGCTTCCTGGTCGGCAAGCCGGGCCTGGACGGACACTCCAACGGCGCCGAGCAGATCGCCGTACGGGCCCGCGACGCCGGGTTCGAGGTGGTCTACCAGGGCATCCGGCTCACCCCCGAGCAGATCGTGGACGCGGCCCTCGCCGAGGACGTGCACGCGGTCGGCCTGTCCATCCTGTCCGGCTCGCACGCCCAGCTGGTGCCGGACGTGCTGGCGCGGCTGCGCGAGGCCGGCGCGGCCGACATCCCGGTGATCGCCGGCGGGATCATTCCGAACGGTGACGCCGAGCAGCTCAGGGCCGCGGGAGTGGCCGCGGTCTTCACCCCGAAGGACTTCGACATCACCGGGATCATCGGCCGTATCGTCGACGAGATCCGGAAAGCGAACAAGCTCGACCCACTGGAGGTCCCCGCATGACCGCCCACCCGTCGCCCACCACCACGCTTCCCACGGGCGGCTCCGCCGCACGGCCTTCTTTCGACCGCCTTCGTCCCCGGCGCTCCTGCCTGGCCGTACCGGGCTCGAACCCCCGTTTCCTGGAGAAGGCGCAGGGCCTGCCCGCCGACCAGGTGTTCCTCGACCTGGAGGACGCCTGCGCGCCGCTCGCCAAGCCGGAGGCGCGGCACACCATCGTCAAGTTCCTCAACGAGGGCGACTGGACGGGCAAGACCAGGGTGGTCCGGGTCAACGACTGGACGACCGAGTGGACGTACCGGGACGTCGTGACGGTGGTCGAGGGCGCGGGCCAGAACCTGGACTGCGTCATGCTGCCGAAGGTGCAGGACGCCCAGCAGGTCGTGGCGCTCGATCTGCTGCTGACGCAGATCGAGAAGACCATGGGCTTCGAGGTGGGCCGCATCGGCATCGAGGCGCAGATCGAGAACGCGCGGGGCCTGAACAACGTCAACGAGATCGCGCAGGCCTCCGAGCGCGTCGAGACGATCGTCTTCGGCCCCGCCGACTTCATGGCGTCGATCAACATGAAGTCGCTCGTCGTGGGCGAGCAGCCGCCCGGCTACCCGGCGGACGCCTACCACTACATCCTGATGAAGATCCTGATGGCCGCGCGCGCCAACGACCTCCAGGCGATCGACGGCCCCTACCTTCAGATCCGCAACGTCGACGGCTTCCGGGAGGTGGCGGGGCGGGCCGCCGCCCTCGGCTTCGACGGCAAGTGGGTGCTGCACCCCGGCCAGGTGGAGGCCGCGAACGAGGTCTTCTCGCCGTCCCAGGAGGACTACGACCACGCGGAGCTGATCCTGGACGCGTACGAGTACTGCACGTCCGAGGCGGGCGGCAAGAAGGGCTCGGCGATGCTCGGCGACGAGATGATCGACGAGGCCAGCCGCAAGATGGCGCTGGTCGTCGCGGGCAAGGGCCGCGCGGCGGGCATGCGGCGCACGTCGAAGTTCGAGATCCCGGAGGGCTGAGCGGCATGCAGTTCGGACGAACTTTCGAGGAGTTCGAGGTCGGGGCGGTCTACAAGCACTGGCCGGGCAAGACGGTCACGGAGTACGACGACCACCTGTTCTGCCTCCTGACCATGAATCACCATCCGCTCCACATGGACGCCAACTACGCCGAGAAGACGACCGACTTCGGCAAGAACGTCGTCGTGGGCAACTACATCTACTCCCTCCTGCTCGGCATGTCCGTCCCGGACGTCTCCGGCAAGGCGATCGCCAACCTGGAGATCGAGTCGCTCAGGCACGTGGCGCCGACCTTCCACGGCGACACGATCTACGGCGAGACGACCGTGCTCGACAAGCGGCCGTCGAAGTCGAAGAGCGACCGCGGCATCGTCCACGTCGAGACCAGGGGCTACAAGCAGGACGGCACGCTGGTGTGCACCTTCCGGCGCAAGGTGATGGTGCCGACCGAGACGTACACCAAGGAGCGCGGCGGCGAACAGCCGGGCCGCCCGCCCGTCTCCCACCACCACCCTCAAACGACGCCCCTGCGGGGCGGCACACCCAACTCGGAACCCAGGGAGCAGGGGAAGTAGGCCATGGCCCGACTCGCCCAGACCGCCGGTCTGACGGACGTGCAGCAGGAGATCGTCTCCACCGTCCGGGACTTTGTCGACAAGGAGATCATCCCGGTCGCGACCGAGCTGGAGCACCGCGACGAGTACCCGCAAGCGATCGTGGACGGCCTGAGGGAACTGGGCCTGTTCGGTCTGATGATCCCCGAGGAGTACGGGGGCCTGGGCGAGTCGCTGCTGACGTACGCGCTGTGCGTGGAGGAGATCGCCCGCGGCTGGATGTCGGTGTCCGGCATCATCAACACGCACTTCATCGTCGCGTACATGCTCAAGCAGCACGGCACGCAGGAGCAGAGGGACCACTTCCTGCCCCGGATGGCGGCCGGCGACATCCGCGGCGCCTTCTCGATGTCGGAGCCGGGCCTGGGCTCCGACGTGTCGGCGATCACCTCCAAGGCGGTCAGGGAGGGCGACGACTACGTTCTGACCGGCCAGAAGATGTGGCTGACCAACGGCGGCACCTCCTCGCTCGTCGCGGTCCTGGTCCGCAGTGACGAGGGTCACCCCGAAGGCACCGCGCCCCACAAGTCCATGACGACCTTCCTGGTGGAGAAGGAGCCCGGCTTCGGCGAGGTCCGGCCCGGCCTCACCATCCCCGGCAAGATCGACAAGATGGGCTACAAGGGCGTCGACACCACCGAGCTGATCATGGACGGGCTGCGCGTCCCGGCCGACCGGGTGCTCGGCGGCGCCACCGGCCGCGGCTTCTATCAGATGATGGACGGCGTCGAGGTCGGCCGCGTGAACGTGGCGGCCCGGGGCTGCGGCGTCGCCCAGCGCGCCTTCGAACTCGGCGTGGCCTACGCCCAGCAGCGCCACACCTTCGGCAAACCGATCGCGCAGCACCAGGCCATCCAGTTCAAGCTGGCGGAGATGGCCACCAAGGTCGAGGCCGCCCATGCGATGATGGTGAACGCGGCCCGCAAGAAGGACTCGGGCGAGCGCAACGACCTCGAGGCCGGCATGGCGAAGTACCTGGCCTCCGAGTACTGCAAGGAGGTCGTGGAGGACGCGTTCCGCATCCACGGCGGCTACGGCTTCTCCAAGGAGTACGAGATCGAGCGCCTGTACCGTGAGGCACCGATGCTGCTCATCGGTGAGGGCACCGCCGAGATCCAGAAAATGATCATCGGTCGCAGGCTGCTCGAAGAGTATCGGTTCCAGGGCTGAATGTCCGGCTACGGGGTGTTTTCTTCGAGAAGAAGATCACACCCCGTCAGCGGTGTTCGGCTGCCGACTCGGCAGCTCGGCTTACCCAGTTGTGGCCCTTAACCGCTACGATCGCGGAAAGCCGCCGTCCCCCGTCGAAAGCGCGGCATCATCCGCTACGAAGGTCATCCATGCCCCACAGCCAAACCTCTGCACATCGTGACAGCCTGGCCGGCGTACGCCTTGCGCGCGGAGCATCGCCGTGGCTTCTTCCGACCGTCGCCACCGCAGCCGTCAGCCTTCTGCGCGCCCGCCGCTCGGGTGCCGCCAAGGCCGTAGCCGTTCCCGCCACCGCGCTGGCGGCGGGGATGCTGTGGTTCTTCCGCGACCCCGAGCGCGAGATCGCCCAGGGCCGGGTCATCTCGCCCGCCGACGGTGTGGTGCAGAGCATCATGCCGTGGAAGGACGGCCGCACCCGCGTCGCGATCTTCATGAGCCCGCTGAACGTCCATGTCAACCGCGCCCCGCTCTCCGGCACGGTCACCTCGGTCGAGCACGTCCCCGGCGGGTTCGTTCCGGCTTTCAACAAGGAGAGCGAGAACAACGAGCGGGTCGTCTGGCACTTCGACACCGAGCTCGGCGACATCGAGATGGTCCAGATCGCCGGCGCGGTGGCCCGCCGCATCGTCCCCTACATCCCGTCCGGCACCAAGGTCGAGCAGGGCGAGCGGATCGGTCTGATCCGTTTCGGTTCGCGCGTCGACCTGTACCTGCCCGAGGGTGTGGACGTCGCGGTCGAGGTCGGCCAGAAGACCGTGGCTGGGGTGACTCGCATTGACCGTCATTGATCCCGAGACCCAGGCCGGCTGGGTGCCGGAGGCGGACGAGGTGGACGAAGAGGAGGAGATGCCCCTCTCGTTGCGCCTGTCGATAGCGGACACCCTCACCCTGGGCAACGCGACCTGCGGCTTCATGGCGGTGTACTTCACCACCACCGGCATCCTGATCCCGCACCTGACCGGCAACGACGAGTCGGCGGGCATGGCCCGGCACAGCGCTGCCACGGCGGTCATCCTGATGCTGTGCGCGGCGGTCTTCGACCTGTTCGACGGCCTGGTCGCGAGGAAGCTGCGCTCCTCCCCCATGGGCGCGGAGCTGGACAACCTCTCGGACCTGATCAGCTTCGGCCTGGCCCCGGCGTACTTCGTCCTCGTCTACGGCATGGTCGCGGACGACGCCCACCAGAGGGTGGCGGCCCTCGGCGCGATCGTGGTGCTGCTGGCGGTGGTCCTCCGGCTCGCGAGATTCTCCTGCGTGACGCTGAAGGACGGCATGTTCCAGGGCATGCCCTCCCCCTTCGGCGCGTTGACGGTGGTCTCGATCGTCCTCCTCGAGCTGCCCTTCGTGGCCACGCTGCTGGCCATCCTCGGCACCGCGTGGCTGATGGTGAGCCGCGTGGAGTACCCGAAGCCGAGGGGCCGCCTGGCGGTGGCCATGCTGTCCTGGATCGTCCTGTCCATGGGCCTCCTGGCAGCCTGGGCCTTCGACGCCCCGAGCGGCCAGCTCCTCCTCCAGACCGGCTGCGCCCTGCAACTGGTCATGGGCGCGGTGATCCCCCTGTTCGCCACGGCCCGCCGAGTGAACAACTTCCGCGACAACCGCCGCGAGGCACGGGCGGCCCAGCCGTAGCGCTCCGCTGAGGCCGCCGAATGGGGAGGGCCCCGAACCGTTGGGTTCGGGGCCCTCCCCATTCCCATGTTCTTGTGACGGGACACGGCGGGGCCTCCGGGGGGCGGGACCGTGGGGCGGAGGGGGCACGAGGGCGGGGGGAGGTGTCGAGTAGCCGGTAGGGGTGTGGGTGCAGGGGCAGGGGCGCATCCCAGCCGGGGCTGCGGGGCGGCGGGGCCGCGGAGGAACGCCTCAGCCGGGGCTGCGGGGCCGCGGAGGAACGCCTCAGCCGGGGTCGCAGGGCGGCAGCCTGGGTGGGGCGCTGGGGCGCAGGGCAGAATCCCGCCGCGGTGCAGGGGCAGAGCCCCGCCGGGGTGCTGGGGTGCAGGGGCGCAGCCCCGCTGGGGTCTGGGGCGCAGCCCCGCTGGGGTCTGGGGCGCAGCCCCGCTGGGGTCTGGGGCGCAGCCCCACCGCCCCAGCCGCGCAGGCCCCCGCCCCGTCACCCCAGACAGTCACGCCCGATCCGCTCAGCCACCCGCTCAAGGATCCGCCCCGCATCCGCAATGCACTTCGCCACGTCCGGCTCGACCTCGGTCAGGGCATACGCCCGCCGGATCCCCGCACGCTCCAGAACCTCCGGCTCCAGCGCCAGCCGCCCACAGACCGCGACGACATCCTTCCCCGCCGCCCGCGCCGCCGCCGCGACCCCGGCCGGAGCCTTCCCGTGCAGCGTCTGCTCGTCCAGGGAGCCCTCACCGGTGATCACCAGCGAGGCCCGCTCCAGCGCGGGGGCGAACCCCAGCACATCGAGCATGACCTCGATCCCCGCCCGGAACCGCGCCCCGAGCAGCATCGCCCCGAACCCGATACCACCCGCCGCGCCCGCACCCGGCGACGCCGCGTACTCGGCCGCCCGGTTCCCGGCCCCGCCCACTCCCTCCAGCACCTTCGCGAAGTGCGCGAGCGCAGCGTCCAGCGTCGACACGTCCTCCGCCGAGGCGCCCTTCTGCGGGCCGTAGACCGCCGGCGCGCCCTTCGGCCCGGTCAGCGGATTGTCGACGTCGCTCGCGAGCACCAGCTCCACCGCGGCGAGCCGCGGGTCGAGCCCGGACAGGTCCGCCCGGACGAGTTCCGCCAGTCCCCCGCCGCCGGGCGGAATCGGCTCCCCGTCCGCGTCCAGGAACCGCGCCCCGAGCGCGGCCAGCATCCCCGCGCCCCCGTCCGTCGTCGCGCTCCCGCCGACGCCGAACACGATCGTGCGCGCCCCCGCGTCCAGCGCGGCCCGCAGCAGCTCCCCGGAGCCGTACGTGGACGCCGTGAGCGGCGCGAACACACCGGCCGGCAGCCGCTGCAACCCGCTGGCCTCGGCCATCTCCACGACCGCCGTGTCGCCGCGCAGCGCGAACGCGGCCGTCACCTCGTCCCCGAGGGGACCCGCGACCCGTACCTCCCGGCGCTCGAACCCGGCCGCGACCGCCGCGTCCACGGTCCCGTCGCCGCCGTCGGCGACGGGCAGCGCCTCCACCTCCACGTCCGGCACGACCCGGCGCAGCCCGGCCGTCACGCGCTCGGCGACCTGCACGGCCGTCAGCGAGCCCTTGAACTTGTCCGCGGCAACCAGCACCCTCCGGGTGCCTCGCACTGCAGCGTCCGCCACCTTGACATCCCCTTGCTCTCCGGGGCCCCGCACGTCAGGGCCAGTCGCGCCGCTGCGACCTTAACCGGCGACCGCCCCCGCCGTCATGCCCCGCCCGGCCCCTGAGAAGCCCCTGACGTGCTCGTGAACCCCGAGGACGTACCCGTGAACCCCGAGCGGCCGCCCCCGGAATCCGGTAGACCGGTTCCCATGACCGCTGTGGACACCGCCGTGGACACCGGACCAGCGCTCGCCGACCGCATCCTCGGCGGCTGGCTGGGCCGGATCGCCGGCAACATGCTCGGCAAGCCGGTGGAGCAGGGCGACGTGTGGACGCGCGACCGCATCGACCGCTACCTGCGCGCCGCCGACGCGCTGCCGCTCACCGACTACCTGCCCGAGCCGGCCGGCGACGACGACCCGCCGCTGCGCCCCGAGTGGCCGAGCTGCGTCCGCGGCCGCGTCCACGGCAGCTGCCGCGACGACGACGTCGACTACGCGATCCTGGGCCTCGACCTCCTGGAGACGCACGGGTTCGGCTTCACCACCGAGCAGGTCGGCGAGCTGTGGCTGCGGCGCCTGCCGTACCTTCAGACGTTCACCGCGGAGCGAGCCGCGTACCGCAATCTCGCGAACGGGCTCAAGCCGCCCCTGACGGCCACGTACGACAACCCGTACCAGGAGTGGATCGGCGCCCTGATCCGCGCCGACATCCACGGCTGGACCAGCCCCGGCGACCCGCGCCGCGCCGCCTCGCTGGCCCGCCGCGACGCGGTGCTGTCGCACACCGGCAACGGCGTCTACGGCGCCATGTGGGCGGCGGCATTGATCGCGGCGGCCTTCACCGCGCCCACCGTCCGCGCCGCCGTCGACACCGCGCTGACGTTGATCCCGGTCGGCAGCCGCCTGGCCCGCACGGTGCGCCGGGCCCTCGCCCTGCACGAGGCCGGCCTGCCCTGGGAGGACGCGCTCGACACGCTCGCGGAGGAGACCGCCGGTCTCGGCTGGATCCACACGGTGCCGAACGCCGCCGTCATCACCACCGGCCTGCTCTACGGCGGGGGCGACTTCACCCGCACCATCGCGCTGACCGTCCGCGCCGGCCTGGACACCGACTCCAACGGCGCGACGGCCGGCTCGGTGGCCGGCGTCATGACGGGTGCGGCGGCCGTCCCCGCCCAGTGGAAGGACCCCCTCGAGGACACGGTCCGCAGCGCGGTCTTCGGCTTCGACGGCGTCCGCATCGGCGAACTCGCCGAGCGCACCCTGCGTCTGGCCCGCCTCGACACCTGACAGGACCGACCCGCAGGACCCGCTTCGCGCCGGCTCCTGCAACGGCATGGTGCGTTCCGTCCGCCCTCATCGCACTTCTCCACAACATGAACACACCGCGGTCACCAATCTGCACCACACGCGGACTCTCGCCGCGCGGGCCGGGATCCTGGTCCGGCAATGGTTCCACCAGCCCTGACGGTCGGCAGAAACCAGGAGAACACCATGACTCTCATCCGTGTGCGCCGAGGCTCGGCACTGCTGTCCACGACCCTGCTCGCGGTCCTCGGCCTGGCCGGCTGCGGCGGCTCCGGCGAGAAGGCGCCCGCCGCCGGCTCCGCGCCTTCCGCGACCGCCTCACAGGGGGGCGCCGCCCCCTCCGCTCCGTCGAAGAAGGCCCCGGCGAACCCGTGCGCGCTCATCTCCCTTCAGGAGGCCCAGGAACTGGGAGGCACGTCCGTCGAGGGCGAGAAGAGCGAGGACACCGCGGGCGGCTGCAGATACACCCACGAGGGGGTACCGATCGCGTCCACGATCCAGGGGGACGAGGCCCGGCAGTTCATGGACGACATGCTCCGGGCAGCCGACCGCAAGCCGCTCACCGGCATCGGCGACGAGGCGACCGCCTACGACGACAAGGACCACGGAACGTTCGGGCTCCTGTTCCGCTCGTCGGGCACCTGGGTCGCGATGACCGTGGTGGCGGACCGGGCCGACAACGACCGGCGCCTGGAGGAGCTGGCCCGCAAGGTCGCCGCCCGGATGTGACCACGCCGGTCGCCGGTCCCGGTGCCCCGGGCGCGGGGCCGGCGACGCGGTGCGTCGCACCGGCTGCCACGAGGCTCGTTACCCTTCTTGGATGACCACCGCGGACTACGCCACGTACATCGCCGGCCTTCCCCGGGTCCTCGCCGCTGCCGCCTGCGTCTTCCGTGACGCGGAGGGCCAGGTGCTTCTCGTCGAGCCGAACTACCGGGACGGGTGGACGCTGCCCGGCGGCACCGTCGAGTCCGACGACGGGGAGACTCCGCGCCAGGGCGCGCGCCGCGAGACGCGCGAGGAGATCGGGCTCGACCGCGAGCCGGGGCGGCTGCTCGTCGTGGACTGGGTGCCCGGCACCGCACGGCCGCCGCTGGTGGCGTACCTCTACGACGGCGGGTTCCTCACCGACGACGACCTCAAGGCGATCCGCCTCCAGGAGGAGGAACTGCTGTCCTGGCGCCTGGTCGCCCGCGACGAACTCGCCGCCCACCTCCCCGGCGCCCTGGGCCGCCGCGTCCTGACCGCCCTCGACGTCCTGACCGACGACACGGGCGCGGCGGAACTGGAGAACGGCCACCGCCCCGGATGACCACCGGACGACTCCCGTCCAGGCCGGGCGAATATCCGTTCGCCCGCCCCCTCCCTCCGCCCTACCCTCGGCCCCATGACCAAACCCCTCGTCGCCATCCTCAGCGGAGCCGGTATCTCCACCGAACAGAGCATTGGCGGAAGTAACCTCGCGCCATGACCGATGACCTGGTACAGCGAGCGCACTGGGGTGACCTGGAAGGACAGAACTGGGCGGCGTTGGTCCGACTCTCCCTCGAAGCGGAGGACGAGGAGTTATCCGCGTCGTCCGCCAAAAGGCAGCCGGATCAAGCGTCCGACAGCGGCACGAAGTGGCGTCCGGCCACGGGCCGGGACATCAAGAGCCGGGAAGAGCAGGAGAAGGACGCCCGCCGGTTCGTCGAAAGCCGCGGAGGCCGACACGTCTACACGTACGAGGAACCCGACACGTCGGCGTGGAAGCGCAAGAGGGTACGGCAGCCGGACGGAACGATCTCCTACCGCGTGATACGCCCAGTGTTCGAGGGAGCGCTGGAAGACCTGAAGCGCGGAACAACGCCCGACGGCCAGCGACTGGACGGCCTGATCGTCTACGACATCGATCGTCTGACGCGCGACAACCGGCATCTTGAAGACGCCATCGAGGTGGTGGAGAACTTCCGCCGCCCGATCATCGACATCACCGGCACCCTCGACCTTCTCACCGACAACGGCCGAACGGTCGCGCGTCTGCTGGTGACCGTGGCCAACAAATCGAGCGCCGACACAGCCCGACGAGTTCGACGCAAACACCAAGCGTTGCAGCAGGCAGGAATCCCGACGGGCAGCACCCGCCCGTTCGGCTACAAGGAGGACAAGCGGCAGCTTGACCCCAAGGAGGCCGCTGCACTTCGAAAGGCCGTCGAGCGCATTCTCACCGGAGCGTCCCCCAGGACGATCGCAGCCGACTGGAACAAGCAGGGCATCACCACGACGCGGGGCAACAAGTGGAGCAAGGAGACCGTGAAACAGGTACTCCGTAACCCCCGGATCTGCGGTTACCGCTCAAGGAAGGTCCGGGAGTTCAACCCGGAGAGCGGGACCGAGAGCGTCAGGGTTGAACCCGTCCTCGATGACGATGGAGAACCGGTCAAGGGCCAGTGGGACCCGATCATCTCGGTGGCCGACTGGGAGGCCGTCACCGAATTCATCGGCAAGTCCCCTGAGCCCGGCGACGCGTACAACGTCCGGAAGTACCTGGGGACAGGCACGCTGCGGTGTGACAAGAACGGGTGCGGAGGCCGCTTGCGCGCGATGAAGGCGCCGGCGAGCCGGAACAAGCCCGAAGGGTTCTTCTACTACACCTGCCCCGACAAGCGGAGCGGTTACGGCTGCGGCGGGATCCGTATCTCCGGCCCGGAGACCGACCGTGCGCTCAAGATGCTCGTGATCGCCAAGTACGAGGAGGAGGCCCAGGAGCGGGAAGCGACGTCGGTTCCCGAAGAGTGGGGCGGCGAAGAAGAGCTTGCCCGAATCCGGGAAGACATTGCCGACTGGACAGAGCAGCGGGAGCAACGGCTCGTCAGTAAGGAACGCTTCTTCGCGTTCTTGGCGAAGGCGGAGGCGACGGAACGTCGACTGGTCAACGAGCGTAACGAGTGGCGCCGCCGCGTACTGCGCGCGGCAGGACAACCAATCGACCTACGCCGCGTGTGGGACGATCTCGACTTCGTAGAGCAGCGCGCGTACGTGGAAAAGACGCTCTTGACGGTCCTGGTCGGTCCAGCGGTCAGGCCTGGCGGCCCGGTCTGGAACCGGCTCACACCCATCTATCGAGGCGAGGACTAAGGGCTGTCCCGCAATGATCGCGGAGTCCGGGGCAGAGCTCCCCGACGGGCTGAGGACAGGCTCAGCCGGTGGCTTGTGAAGTACCCAAAGAACGGGCGAAGTTGGCAAGAGACCGGAAGTCGTCCTCTCTCAGGCCAATCCGCGGGTTGACGTGGTGCAGAAGGCCACGTGCGCGGTGGTGGGTGGTCACGTACGCCTGGTCCAGGTCACTCTGTTCGTCGTCCACCCACGCGAAGGCGCGGCCGTTGGCGTAGTCCACCAGGGGAGCAGTCTTCCAGTGAACTCCGTCGGGACGGTCTTGAAGCAAGACGTCACGGAAGTCGACGAAGGGGAGTTCGGGAAGGCCGAGCACCGGGGCAATCCACCGATTGGCATCCGCCATCCATGTGGTGGCCCAGCACAGCTCGTAGTCGAGCCGAAGCAGGTCCCGTCCGTGCTCTGGGTTGAGCCAGACCCGCAGGGGCCGCTGACGGAACGAGAGTGCTCGGTGTTCCTCTGGGGCCCCGCCGTCTCGCGGCACTCTTAGGGTGGTGTAGCCGGCGGGACGCTTCTCCGGCTTGGCCGCGTAAGGGTTGAGGGGCCCGTCCACATCGAGGAACAAGAGTGGTCGGCTCACAGTCTCCCCCTGCCATGCTCATCATCGGCTGCGCCGGTGGAAGCGTAGCTGCCGCACCCCAGCCGACCGCGTTCACCCCGACTCGAAGATCGATTACGGGACAACGCTTAGGCAGTGAACTCAAGATCGAACGCTACTTTGTGACGATTGTGGCGCCGGACACCGTCGATCCCGCACTTACCACCCAGCCGGATGCGATCCATTCCTGGCACCGGTGGACCATCACCGACATCCACAGGGCCTCAAAGACGATCTACCCTGTCGGACGACTTGTGCGGCTTGCTCACGCACGACGGGTTCACGCAGCTTCGCATAGATCATTTCGCAGGCGAGCCGGCTTGCCTCCGACCGAGTGCTCCTTGGTCCGGATCGCGAGCTCGGGGCCGAGGGTGACGTCGGTGATGCCGAGTTCCTCGCGGAGTCCCCTATGCTCACGAGGCAGTTGGTATGAACAGTCCATTTTCGGGGGAGCTGAGCCGCATGGCCGACGAGATCAAGTACGAGTACAAGACTGTGCGGACAGTTCGCGGGACCGACGGCCTGGTGATCTCGAAGATGCAGAAGGACGGCTGGGAGCTCGTCGAACAGGCCCAGGGCACGTTTCGCTCCACCCTCGACTTCCGCCGGCCGAAGAAGCCGTTGCCGTGGCCCCTGATCGGCGCGGCGGCCGGTGTCCTCGTGATCCTGGCCATCGTCATCGGTACCGCCTCCGCACTCAGCGGCGGAGACGAGAAGAAGGACGAGTCGGACAAGCCGGCGGCCGCCGCGAGCGAGAAGCCTTCCGCCACGCCGACCCCGGCCGCGGCCGAGTCGGCTGCCACTGAGGTGATCACGACTCGGAACAACCCGGAGTTCGCGGCGCTGCTGAAGACGGGGGACACGTGCGACGAAGCGAACCTGGACTTCGCGACCAGGCACAAGGGCCGGACGGTCGCCTTCAACGGATCGATCGCGGACATGGCGCCCCACGGTGACTACGACACCCGCTACGACTTCCTCCTGGGCCCGGGCGACAAGGGACCGAACACGGCGGTCGGCCCGAGTTTCAAGTACGAGGACGTCAACATCTTCGACCTGAGACTGACCGGCAAGAAGATCCCCGCCACCGTCGGCGTAGGCGACAAGTTCCGCTTCGTCGCCGAGGTGGGCGAATTCAACGCGGACCAGTGCCTCTTCTTCCTCCACCCAGTCTCGACGGAAATCCGGTAGTCAAGATGGGCAGACGCGTCATCACGGACCAGCGTCCCCGTGTCCCGTGGATCACTGCGTGAGGTAATCGATCCATGAGCTACTTCATGTACGACGTCAGGGGCGGGACGGTCGACGAGCCTGATCCGGAGATGATGAGGCGAGTGCTCGATGGTTTGGCGCAAGCCGATGACGAGCACCCCGACGTGTCGCTCACCCATGAGAGCGGGTGGTGCCTCAGCGTCTTCGGCGGCGGTCTGCTGGTCTGGGAGAACCCGGATGACGACTCGGTGAATCCGGGGGAGATGCGCAATGTCGCCCGCAAGGAGATACTCCGGCTCTTCGGACTGCTGGCGGCGGGTAACATCGCATCGATTGAGGAGCTTCCCTGGCAGCGGTGAACGGCCGCGCAACCTGCCCCTGGACCCCACGTCGGATCAAACGACCATCTGATCCACGGGACACTTCCTAATGGACGCTACGGCACCGGCATTGGGCCCGCTACGGCGCACGCTTGCCGGAATGGGCCCGAGTCGTTCTCACCTCAAGACCAAGGATCGCGTTCACTTGCCGCCATCGGGTATCCGACCACTTGGGAGCCTTGCGCGCGTGCTCTCTGGCCCACTCCCATCCGGCGGCTTCTGTGCTCTCACGTCTCGCCGTCAGCGGTCCGCCTCCCCCTGTGCAGCCGACCGCTCGTCTCGGAGAACTTCGCGCAACTGAGCAAGGTCGTCGGCAATTCCGGCGGCGATAAGTGCGGCGCCGGAGGTGTGTCCGGAACCGACGTAACGCCAGTGCCCTTCGGTGACCACGTCGGGCACGTCGGCGTGACCCATGTGGTGGGCGCGTTCGGCGCGGAGTGCCGCGTAGGTAGTCGAGTAGGCGCGGGATTTGGTGAGGATGTGGCCCCGGTAGCCGAGGGCGTGAGCCCAGGCCCGGAGCCGGAGTGGTGCGTACTCGGGCAGGCTGCCCAGGCGCCAGCATTGGCGCATGAGGGCACGGACGTGTCTGCTCACGGGCGCCAACTCGATGTCGCCCCAGGTCGAGAGCACGTGGTCGAGGCCGGCACCAGTCTCACTTGCACCCTTGGTCACGTACTTGGCCACGTATGCGGCGACCGCGTCATCGTCGGGTCCGTCGCCGTCGGCGCGTAGTGGCCGGGCGTCGACCTGGGCGCCCCAGCGCAAGGCCAGCTCGCCTACGGCCGGGCTGTAGGGGGTGCGGACCAGGACCCGCCGGGCGGAGGTGCGCACGGCGTCGATGAGCAGGTCTGAGGTGGCCCAGGTCGGGGGTTCATCGTTGGGTCCGTTCGGTCCGTCGAGGCGGACGACGGCGTGCACGTGGACGGCCGCTCGCTTCTGGTACTCGGCGACACGGGCGAAGGACAGCCGGGCGTGGTGGGCGAACTGGGACTGTACGAGGCCGGCTGAGGTGGCGAGGCGCCGCCGGACGTCGATGACGAACCGGTCCCAGAGCTTGGAGGCGTGTGCGTGCCACAGCACGTGGGCGGTGTAGTCGTAGCAGTCGGCGCACAGGGGTTGGCCGACAGTCGGTGCGTCCGGAGCGTGGACGGCGCCGCAGCCGAGGGGCTGGCCGTGTTCGCAGGTTCCGCCGTCGCGACGGGGGCGGCACAACTCCTCGGCTCGATGGACGGGGCCGAAGGAGGGGGCGGTGAGGGTAACGAAGAGGCGGGGGCGGTGGCGGACGGTGGCGGGGATGTTCTTGCCGCCGAGGAGGCCGGTGCGGACTAGGTGGTAGGTGTCTCCGGCGTGGAGTCGGGAGCAGGCCGGGCAGATGGTGACGCGTCGGTTGCGGCAGCGGACGAGAAGGCGTTCGCCGGGCTCGTTGCGGGTGTCGTAGTGGTGAAGGATCTCGCCGGTCGCACCGTCCAGGGTGGTGGTCGAGCCGGTGAGGTGGACGGGGTGAGTACAGCCGCCAGTGGCGGTGATCTGCTCCAGCCAGCGGGCGAACTTGGGATCTTGGGCGAGGCGGATGGCGTCACGGTCCGCTTCGGGGAGCTGACGCAGGCGCGCCGCGCGGTCGAGAGCGGCGCGCCTGTCAGCCGGGGTGATCTGCGGGGTGATGGTGGTGACCTTCCGGGGTGGGCCGCCGTAGCGGCCGGGTGGGTGGTGGGTGGTGCGCTGTGGTTCATGGGGATCGCCTCCGTTGCGTGGTCGGGTCGGATGGGGGTGGGGTTAGCGGATGGTTCCGGTGCCTCGGCAGACGCGGCAGCGCCGCTGTCGTCCGGTCCAGGTGCGGCGGGCTCCGTCGCCCTTGCACTGGGGGCACCTCACGCGGGGCATGGGCATGCGGGTGTGTCCTTTCAGCTCAGGCGTGGGAGAAGCCGTTGATCAGCCAGGTGACGAGGCCGTGGATGGTGAAGAACACGGGGGTCTGGCCGAGGTAGACGCCGAAGAGGCCGACGCAGACCGCTTCCCAGGCGCGGACGTCGCGGGAGCGGACGAGGAGGACGGTGATGATCCCGAAGATCACCGCGAACGTGAACGCCGTACCTTCGCCGATCACTTGGCCTCTCCTTCCAGCGCCTCAAGGGCACGGTTCAGGCCGGGCAGATCCGGGGTGAGGGCTGCGTACTTGCGGGCCGTCGCTACGGCCTCTTGTGTCGGGGTGAGGTGGGTGCGGGCGCGGCTCCAGCCGCCGTCCGGTCCGGTGCACACGGCCACCCCGCGTTCTTCCGCTGTGATCGACTGGGCGACGGCCACGGCGTCCTTGTTCAGGTCGCCGAGGGTCATCTCGGCGGTGCCTGGGTCGTTGACGCGGTGGCAGATACGGCCGCTGAGCTGGGCCCGCAGGGCGGTGACGCCGGGGCCGAGGTCGGAGCCGACGCGTTGGCCGGCAACGATCAGGTGCAGACCGAGCGCGGCCCCGAGTTGGGCGAGCCGGAGCAGGAGCGTGGAGCACTGGTCTGCTTCTGCCTTGCTCTCGCGGGTGCCGTCGGACAGGTACAGTTCGGCGATCTCGTCGACGATGACGACGACCGGCACCGGCCGCAGTTTCTCGGGTAGCTCCCAGATCGAGCGGACACCGGCGGACCGGCAGGAGCTCATCCGGTCCTGCATGTCGACCACCAGGGCGGAGAGCACGACGACCGCTTCCCTGCGGCAGGTGGCCAGCGCGCTGAGCCGTCCGGCGAACAGGCCGAGTTCCATGCCGCCTTTGCAGTCGATGCCGACCAGGGCGACGGGCTGAGTTGCCAACTGGGTGATCAGCCGGGCCAGCAGGGTGGACTTGCCCGAGCGGGTTGCCCCGGCGATGAGCCAGTGCGGCACGAGCCGCAGGTTCATCACCCACGCCCCGCCGGACTCCAGCACGCCTATCAGTGCGGAGAGGGGTTCGGCCGGTGCCGTGGCTAAGCCGGGCCGCTCCAATGGATCGGTGGCCGTCGCGGTCAGCAGGACGAGCCCGCGTTCCGGCGAGGTGACCCGCACGGCGTGCACCTTCCACGCGTGCACGAACGCGTCGGCTGCCTTCAGGTACATGGCTGGGGTCTGGCCCGCGTGCAGGCGCACGATCACGGCCAGGCCCATGCGGGTGGCGCGTGGGAAGGAGACCCGCGGAGCCACCGGCCGCAACGGGTCCCCCTTCACCACCAGGTCCCCGAGCAGCCCGCGCGGCGGACGGCGGGAGACGGCGAGGTCGTTGAGCATGGCGACCTTGCGCCAGGTGAACGCCACCCGGCACGCGGTGGCCGGGTAGCCCACGAGGTACCAATGCCAGGCCGGACGGTGCCGGCGCATCAGGTCACCGACGACGAGCACCCAGGCCAGCACGGCCAGGGCGAAGGCGAGAAGGATCGGCCCCATCAGGCGCCACCGCCCTTGGCGTGCGCCGGGCCGGGCACCGGGGTGATGGCGTCGGCGCGGAAGCTGACGCCGTGGCGGTCGCCCATCGACCAGACGAACGCGGTCAGCCCGGTGACCTTGACGATCTGCCCTTCCTCGATGCCCTTGGGCTCACCGGTCACGGCGATCTCGATGACGGAGATCCGCCGCCGGTCCTGCCGCACGGTGACCGCGACGGTGTAGACGGGGTTGCCGTCCCGGTCCTTCTTCACCTCCTGTGTCTCGGGGTTGCTGATCTTCGCTTCGGGCGCGATGGCGCACCGCAGTACGCCCAGCCGCGTCGTGTCCACGGGAATGGACTGCATGTCTTTGGCCTCCCTGGCCACTCAGGACGCCAGTAATGTACTGACGTCACTTGTCCTTACGAGTTACGACTATGGAGTTCTGTACGGCGAGAGCGCAACTACTTATGCTGACGAGTGATGTCGCGCGTGCGACGTGCCTACGACCACGACCCGGAGATGTCGAGATGACCGAGATCCAGCGCCCAGGAGCCCTCTACCAGCAGGTGGCCGCAGCGATCAGGGAAGCGATCCTCACGGGCGAGTTCGCCCCCGACTCCCTGCTTCCGTCCGAGGCTCAGCTCATGGCCCGCTACGGCGTCTCCCGCCCCACGGTCCGCAACGCGATCGCCGCACTGCGCGCGGAAGGGCTGATCGATGTCCGGCACGGCAAGGGCAGCTTCGTACGCTCCGACGGCCAGCCGGCCCTCACCCTGGAGCGGCGCATCAGCAGCACCGGCGAGGGCAAGTTCGTCATGCCCAACGGCGACGTATGGCAGGAGGCCGAGGAGCCGAGCACCTACCGCACCCACACCGCCAAGGACACCGGCCGACTGCTTCAACTCGGCGAGGAAGAGGCCCTGTTCGGCTGCGACCGGCTGCTCACCGACCCCAGCACCGGGACGCGCGCCATGCACCGCACGCTGATCCCCTTCGAGATCGCCGGGGCTGTCCCCCTGCTGGGTGAGGAGCCGTGTAAGCCTGCGGCAGCGATCTACTGGGTGCTCACCCAGGCCGGACACAAGCTGTCGTGGACCGAGACGGTACGCGCCCGCATGCCACTGCCCGACGAGCGCGCCACGCTCCAGCTCCCCGACGCGACCCCGATCCTGCACATGGCCCGCGTCACCCACGGAACCGACGACCGCCCCCTGATCCTCGAAGAACTGCGCATCGGCGCGGACCGAGCCGAACTCGCCTACCGGATCACCGCCGACAAACAGCCCGCCCGACGCGCCCGCGCCTGAACAACCGGCATCGGTCGAAACAACCTTCACTTCCTCAAGGGCGCGCCTGCGGCGCGCCGGGCCGCCCGGCCGCCCCGGCCGGGCGTGCGGCGTGGCCGCCGGTCCCGTCCGGTCGCCGGACGCCCCACGCCGCAGCCAGCCGGAGAAGTCGCAGCGTCGACCGGCCGTCGCAGGCCGGGGTGTGGGGGGCTGGGGGTCGCCGGCCTCCGAGACTTTACGCAGCTCCCATGGGGCGAGCCTCGAAGAACAGGGGGCCCATCGGGCACAACCGCGGGCAGGTCCAGTACCTGCCCGATTCGCCGGGCCAGCGTAAGGCCCCCTGTTCACTCGCCCCATGGCAGCTACTGCCCAAAGTCTCTCCAGCCGACGACGTGCCCACGTGCCACGCCCACCAGCGACAGCGCCCCTCACGCCGCACCGCCGCCACCGTCGGCGAGCCCCTCCAGGAGCCCGGCGAGCCGGTCCACGGCGTCCGGCCATGCCGCCAGCCGCACGAGCCCGCGCCCGTCCTCACCCGTCGAGGCGACCGCCCGCACAGCGGACAGCTCGAAGCCCGCACCGAGGAGCGCCCGGTTCAACCGGTCGGCAACCTCCCGAGCCTCCCGCCAGCCCGCCACGTAGTCGACCCCCGGCACCCACAGGCCGTGGTCGACGCCCATCACGTCATCGAGGCCATCGCTCAGCCAGCTCTCACCTGAGCCAGTCACCTTGCCCACCTCTGCCCTGATCTAGGTAACGGATCATCAACTCTGTTTGGCCCAGGGCAGACAAGCAGCACGACGGCCCCGGTACCATCAGGCACCGGGAACCGCCGTGTTCCCAGCCGGGCCACCCTTCGCTTTCCAGGGCTGATGGGGTGGCCCGGTCTCGGTATGCGGTTGTGAGGCGCGGCCCCCAGCCGAGAGGGGAGCTCCCGCGACCCGAGGGGCCGCGCCCGTGACCGGAGTAGGTCAAGCTCCGATCGGTGTCCGGTCCGCCGCCTGCTCCCGATCGCGAGGAAGAACCGCAGACGGCGGATCGGAGATCATCAGCGCGGTCTGTGCTCAGCCCCGCCGTCCAGATCGAAGCGGCACCAGACCGTCTTGCCGCCCCCGTCTCCCGGCGTCCACCACACGGCCGTGGCCAGTCGCTGAGCGATGAGCAGCCCACGCCCGCTGTCCGGCAACACCGCCTCGGACAGTTCCGCCACCAGGCCCGGCGAGAAGATCTCGCCCACCGGGAGCAGGGGAGGCGTCGAGTCCTCGTCGGTAACGCCGATGAATAGCCACTTCGGCCACACCTTGAAGATCACGTCGATGCGCCGACAGCCACCCGGCCGAGCCAGATCCCGATCCGGCACCGCGTGGTTCACCACGTTCCCGACCAGTTCCGAGACGACCAGCCGGGCATCATCCACCACGTCAGAGGCGCCCGCGCCCCGAAGGAACTCGGCCGTCTGATCCCGCGCGACACGTGCCGTGTTGCCACACTCGGCGAAGAGCGTCAGCGTCAGGAAGCGTCCAGTGGGGGACGCGTTCGGCGCCACGAACCAGTGGGCGTACGCGTCCAACTCGCTCGCCAACTGCTTGGCTTTCCCCGCATCCATCATGTCCCCTTCCGAGCCTTCGACGGCTCTCCCGACACCGCTTGCTGCACGCAAGCCAGTACACGACGGAAGGGCCCTGACCGGGAGCGTTCACCAGGGGGTTCACGTGAACACCGGCAAACGCAAGGGGGGTTCACCAATGAACTCCCCAGCGAGAGACTGCTGTGACACGATGAACACTCGCCGTCATTCTCGGGTTGGCAGGGGAGCATGAGCCGAGAGCCGAACGCGCAGTTGATCGCCGTCATGGACGAGGCCAAGGTCTCGAACAAGGGTCTGGCGAAGCGGATGCAGGACGCCGCCGCACAGCGCGGCGTGAACCTCGGAACCACACACGTTTCCGTGAAGCGATGGCGCGAGGGTTCAGGCATCCAGCCGCAGGCAGCAGCGATCATGGCGGATGTCCTCAGCGCCAAACTGGGCCGCCGCATCACCCCCAGCGATCTCGGCTTCTTCGACCTCGCACGGCCGGCCACCCCTCAGCCGGTCCGATACCCCAGCACGGTGCCCGAGGCACTCTCCATGCTCGGAAGCCTTGCCGATGAGCGCGCCGAAGCCCCAACCGCCGATCAGCTGACCGTCGCGGACAGCGATCTCAGCTCAGCGATCCTGTCCTGGATGATCACGCGCCCCGACGGCATCCAGGCCGACCGCCCGACACACCAGCGAGTCGGCATGCGCGACGTCCGCGCCATCAGGGACGCCGCCAGCATGTTCATGCAACTCGACTTCAAATACGGCGGAGGCCACGGCCACAAAGCCCTACGCCACTACTTCCGCCATGAGGTCCTGCCCCTGTTAGACGCCAGCTACAGCGAGAAGACGGGCACCGCGTTATTCAGCGCCGCCGCAGAGGTCTCACAGTTGCTCGCATGGACCGCGTACGACACCGGAAACCACCCGCTCGCCCACCGCTACCTCACCTCCACACTGCGCCTGACCCAGGTCATCGACGACCGCATGTTCGGCGCCCGCATCCTCGGCAACCTCAGCCACCAAGCCAACTACCTCGGCCACCACACCCAAGCCATCCAACTGGCCCGCGCCGCAGTCGAGGGCGCCAAGGGCCGCGCCACCCCGCGCGCCATGGCCAACTACTCGGCGATGGAAGCCCGCGCCCTGTCCAACGCAGGCGACCGCATCGCGGCAGGCCGCGCGATGAACGAGGCAGAACGCCACTTTGAGCACGCCGACACAGCAGAAGACCCCGTATGGCTCGCCTACTTCGACTCCGCGGAACTCATGGGCGAGCTTTGCCACTGCTTCCGCGACCTGAAGATGCGCCGTGAAGCGGTCGAGCAGGCGCAGCGCGCCGTGGACAGCACCGACCCGAAGTACGCCCGCACCCTCGGGTTCTGCCGCATGGTACTTGCGCAGAGCCAGCTCCTGAACGGCGAGCTGGAGGCCGCCGTCACCACCGCGAGCCTCGCAGTCGACAGCGGCGACTCCCTCCAGTCCACACGCTTCCAGCGCTACGTCACCGACTTCCAAGCCGAGGTAAGCGCCCACACGGCGAACCCGATCGTGGCCGCCTTCAACGATCAGGTGCGGGACGCACTTGTCCGACTCGATGACGAGGAGTAGCAGCTACCAGGGCCGCCAGTCGCGCGGGGCATCGTCGTTGCGCAGGCCAGCGATGCGCCGCCGGTACTCGGCCGCCGTCCTCTCGTCCTCCTGTACGTTCTGCATGAGCCACGTTGTCATGCCGAACTCTTGCAGCCCGCGCAGCGTCTCGTACCCCGGCCAGTCGTACAGGTCCCGCCCGTACGCGGCCACGAAGTCGGCGTACTGCTCATCGGTCTGCCACCCAAGGCTGTGATGCTCAACGGCCGTGACCATGAGATCCCACTCGGGGTGATCGAAGCAGAAGGCTTCGAAGTCGATCAGGATGACCTGCCCCTGATCGTCCACCATGAGGTTCTGCACGTGCGCGTCACCGTGCACGGGCCCCTTGGGCGTCTCGAAGCGCAGTTCGGCGTATCTATCCCGCAGCCCTCGCCACCGCTTCCGAAGAAATACCTTGTCGTCCTCCGGGATCACGGCCCGGTCGAGCCGGCGCTGTTGTTTGTCGAAGGGATCGAACGAGGGCAGCTCAAGCTCGTCCGGCGCCTTCAAAGCGTGGAGATCCCGCAGGGTGGCCCCCAGCTCCCCATACGTCGCCTTCCGGTCCCCTTCAACGATCAGATGCCAGAAGGTCACGGGGTGACCGTCGACTACGAACGGCTGCTCAAGATCCTCGACGATCCGAGCGGCAGGGAACCCCTCATCCGCCAACCACCGGGAAACAGCAACCTCTTTGCGAGCTGTGGTCAGCCACTCCCGCCCACGAGGCACGCGCACGATCAACGGCATCGAGGCCAGCCGGAACAACGCGTTCTCCCCGAGCCGGATCAACTCCGCGCCCCTGTCGTCGAGCCCCGCAGCACGGCACGCGGCACTCATCACCCGCGTGGCCCCCGCCGACGTGAACCCCTCTTCCGATCGAGCAGCGTCAACCGCCATGCCCGTACCAGCTCCCCTAGTCGCGCGCGATCAACCGGCGCACGCCTACGGGTGACCAACCCGACGTGCACTGGACACACGACCACGACGGTACCCAGGAGAAGGCCGTCTCAGCGAGAGTAGAAGCTCTCAGCTTGGGAAACTGCAGCACCGTGAGGTCGGTTGGGGCACTGACCTGGGCGAGCATCCGATCCGTAGCCTCGACGGGTTCGGCGGCTTGCACCGTGATTCTCCGCAGTTCCCCGCCCTTTCTGGTGCGCTTGTGGTGCGGGGACGGAGCGACGCATTGTCGGGGCCGCCGCCGTCGCTGAGGGAGTTGTCAGTGCTTATGGCTAGGGTCTCAGGCGCGCTTCCGAGGTGTCCAGCTCTGTAGAGCGGTTGCATCCCCGACTTTGTCTGGGGGCAGCCCGGGACCTATCCGACGGTCGGGCTTCGTCGATGGCCAAGGCGAGACCTGCCAGCGCCGGCCGCGCACCAACTACCGCCATACGCGGGGGCAAGCACACAAATGCGCTAGGCAAAGGAGCAGGTCACAACCCTCCTAACAACCGGGCCAACGGCTTATGTCCACAGCTGGTCCACGACGCACCGACGTCTTGAGACCACTACCCAAGTGGAGGGCCCACAACGTGACGGAGAGACCTGAGATCGCTGGCCGCCGTCTCAAGCGTGGCCCTCGCCCCGATCGTAGGTGGCATCGAAGACGGTGTTGGCGAGCCAGCGCTTGAAGGCATCGTTATCACTAAATTGCTTGAACAGTTCGGTCTGATCCTTGATCAAGGAGATCATTACTCGCCCGAGGGCGTGGTCATGTTCGATGCGGGCGTTCTGCTTGTCACTGTTGCGCATTGCACGCTGGTAGGCCGGATCTGCGGCTACCCGTGTAGGAATTTCCTCTGCGATGATCTTCTGTATCCGGTCCTTATCGGTCCACGGAATGTTCCCGAACTGGTTGTTGAACGTCCTGATGATTGCCGAGATCCGCTCTAGTTCGGGCTCACGCGCGTGGCTGCCCGTGCTAGCTGTCGGCACCGGACCAATCTCTGCATCCTCGTCCGTAAGCGTGAGAGAAAGGCTTACCTGCTTCTCGACCCGATAGCTCTCTAGGCTGACGGTCTCGAGGATGCCGCGCGAAAGATCATCTTCCCGAGGCGCCGGCAGCTTGAGGATGAGGAAGTTTAGCAGGATGGACAGCTTTTCCCAGCCCGCATGGGAGTACGGCAATACGGAGGCAAGGAAGTCGTAGGTGCGGGTGAAGGCCTTGGCTTTGCCCTTGAAGCTGATTTGGTCACTCTTATCCAACTCGTCACAATAGGTGGCTACACAGGCATCCAAGATCGGATCGAGCCGGTCGCGTTCGGCCCCTTCCAAGTATCTATCGACGAAGACTTCCACATGTTCAGGCAAGTAGACCCCATAGCCGTCCAGAGCTGCTTTGAGATCGTGTAGTTTGTTGGGGTCGGTTGTCTCGGAAAGCACCGTGGTGCGGTAGTACTTGGAGAAAGCCTCTTCGATTACGGCAGTGTCATTGTAGAAGTCGAGTATTGCCACGTCACGTTTGTCCGGGTGGGCGCGGTTAAGCCTGGAGAGCGTCTGAACCGCCTTGATCCCCGAGAGGGGTTTATCAACGTACATAGTGTGCAACAGAGGTTCATCGTAGCCGGTTTGGAACTTGTCCGCGCAAACCAGGATGCGGTACGGGTCCTCTTGGATTCTTTCGGTAATCGCACCGCTAGAAAAATGGTTGAGAGTAGCCTCGGTAACCTTTACGCCGCCATAATCATGCTCGCCGGAGAAGGCGACGATGGCCTTATATGGGCTTTTGAGCTCCCGCAGATGAGCGCTGATGGCGTGGTAGTACTCAATGGCTCGGTCGATTGAACTCGTCACCACCATGGCGCGTGCCCGGCCGCCAACCTTGCGAAGGCCGACGACCTGCTGGAGGAAGTGTTCAACCATCACTTCGGCTTTTACTCGGATGGCGTGGTCGTTGCCTTCTACGTATGACCGCAGTTTCTTGGTCGCTCGCCGAGAGTCAAATTCCGGATCGACCTCGACCGTCTTGGCCAGCTTGTAGTAGCTGGTAACGGGAAGATAGTTTTTCAGCACGTCCAAGATAAAACCCTCTTGGATGGCCTGCTTCATCGTGTAACTGTGGAACGGTTGTGGCTTACCATCGCCGCCGCGCTGACCGAATAGCTCCAATGTCTTGTTTTTCGGGGTGGCGGTAAAGGCGTAGAAGCTAGCGTTGGCAGGCAGTTTCCTCCTGTCCATAATTTGATTGATCTTGTCTTCGGTACTATCTTCCTCCTTGCCCAGGGCATTGACTGGTGATAGGGCCGTGCTCATCGCTGTCGTGGCTTTGCCTCCTTGGCTCGAGTGAGCCTCATCAATAACGATGGCGAAGCGACGGTTGCGGTGAGCAGTTCCAATATCGTCCAAGACGAAGGGAAACTTTTGAACCGTACTGATGATTATCTTCTTGCCCGCTTCAATTGACCTTCGCAGGTCGCCGGACTTGGCGGCATGGGTGACCGTGGAGCGGACCTGTGAAAACTGCCGGATGGTGTCTCGGATCTGCTGATCTAGGTTCACCCGGTCTGTTACTACGATGACGGAATCGAAAGCGGTCGAACCGTGATGCTTCAGCCCGATGAGCTGCAGTGCCAACCAGGCGATGGAGTTGGATTTTCCGCTGCCTGCGGAGTGCTGGATCAAATAGCGTTGGCCAGCGCCGAACTCTCCCCCATTCGCCAGTAGTTGACGGACAACATCAAGTTGGTGGTAGCGGGGGAAAATCTGCTCCACCTGCTTCCGGCCGGTCTTGATGTCCTTGCGCTCTAGACGCAACGCATAGTGCTCAATGATGTCGGTTAAGCTTGTTGGAGCCAGAATCGACTGCCATAGGTAGGCGGTCTTGAGACCGTCCGGATTGGGTGGATTGCCCGCGCCATGGTTCCATCCTTGGTCAAAAGGCAGGAACCATGATGTTCTGCCCTTGAGGTGGGTACAGAACCGCACGACTTGATCGTCGAGAGCAAGGTGCACCAGGCACCGGCCGAGTTTGAAGAGCGGCTCGCGTGGATCCCGGTCCCGCTGGTACTGCTCGACTGCGTCTTGGGCGGTTTGCTTGGTGACGTTGTTCTTCAACTCGAAGGTGGCCACAGGCAGCCCATTGACGAAGATCACCAAATCGAGGGCCCGTTGAGTCTCATCCTGGCTATAACGCACCTGCCGGCTGACCGTGAAACGGTTGAGCGCATGCAGCTCCTCGGCGCGGCGGTTGCCGGGCGAGGGTGAGCCGTAGAACAGCGTAAGGTCGTGCGGGCCGTGCTGGAGCCCGTGACGCAGGAGGTGTACGACGCCATGTTGGGTGACTTGCCCCTGGAGCCGGGCCAGGAATTTCCGCCGGACTGGGGAGGCAGGGTCGGTTAGCTCCAACGCGGCTGCAGCGCTGGGTTGCGACTCCTCCAGGAAGGCCCGGAGCTGTACGAAGTCGACCGCGTGGGTGCGGTCATAATCACGTGAATCGCCTTGCAGCCAGCCACGCTGGCCCATATCGGCGACGATAAGCGCCTCTAGGCCCGATTCGCTCATATCCGTGCCATATGCGTTCAAAGGCCCTCCTCACCGAGGTTGTCGTCCTCTGTATCCATGCCCAGAGCCTCCTCGGCGTCACCTTCGAGGGGGGAGGTTTTCAAGTCGTATGCCTCCGGTGCATCCACATCAGGGAGCGCGGCAGCCGCCGCCCGCACGTCTAGCCGACCAGTTACAACATCAGCGGTCAGACGGGTTTGATACTCCCAGAGCAACTTCGTTTCACGCTCGGCGCGTTGGATGGCGATATCGATCGGGCTGAAAGCCTCAGCAAGGTGGGAAGCGATCATCTCCTGCTCATTGCGTGGAGGCAATGCAGCAACGAGGTTGCGGACAACACCTTGACTGATGTTCTGCATGGAGTCGCTTGCCCCGTTTGTTGAGCTTTCAATCTGGGCGCGACTTGGTCCCGTTCTGAGGAGGTGCACTAGAAAGCGGGAACTTACGATGTCCTCATGCGCTCTAAAGCGAAATAGCTTGTCGGAGATGAGGATTCCCGGATGTTCGCCTTCCACCAGAGTCGCACGCCCGAGCAGTGTGCGAGTGTTCGCCCGGCTCATAAGAATATCGCCAGGGCTAACTTGTAGGTCAGGTCGTGGCGCGAGATGCTCTGGCAGCCGCTTATTCTTCTGCGCTGCGAACGTTTCACCGTTCACACAGCCGACTGTGAGAACCCCCCATTCCCCATCGGATGCAGGTATGGCTTCGCATTGAGGTGACCATCCTTGAGAGATGGGTGATACGCAGTTCTTGAGTCGGTAAACACCCCAATGGTCTGGGATCGAACCAAGCCATGGAGAGCCGGAATCGCGCAGCTTAACATTTGCATCCAGACCTCGGAGTACAGTCTGGTGAGCAAGGGCCTGCTTCTGCTCAGTAAGCAGAGAGATGAGTTCCCCCTTCGCACGGATCACCGAACCGACCTGAAGCTGAATGTTGTGAAGGTATTTAACAATCAACTCTTGCTCGGTCAACGAAGGGAGTAGAGATGGCATCTGTTTGAAATCTCCCCAGTAGAGGCGATTTCGATCGGATACGATTCCCCGCGAATACTTATTAACCTCACGAAGGTATGCGTCCGTCCGGAATAGGTGACTGTAGTAAGTGCCCAGAGTTCCATGCAGTGGCTGCGCAACGACATAGGCAGGGCTGACGAGTCCGTCAGTGGGGACTGTCCCGACTGCCCCCTGCCACATGCGCATCATGTTGTAGGCGATGTCGCCTTGGGCGGCGCGTTTGTACTTTTCCCGTTGGCTCATCACCTGCTTGCGAGAACCGCCCGCCATGTCACGTACACGGACACCAGTGCGCAGCGAAACTTCAAGAATCGGCAGATCGGGATACCCGGTCTCCAAACGTTGGGAAAAGAGGCCACCATTACGGCGGACTGTCCAGTGTGAGGGAATTTCTGGGCACCAAGGAAGGCCGGAAGCCCGATAATCGGGGTAAGGCTTCAGTTCCTCTGTCACTTCGTGCCACCACCGAATAGCTCGTCTACAAGACCCTCGTTCTCTTTCTCCAAAGCCAGGATGTCGGCTCGAATCTTCTCCAGGCTGCGAAGCTGCGGTGGCTTATAGAAGTGACGGGCGAAGCTGATCTCATATCCGATTTTCGTGGCCCCCTCTTTGATCCACGCGTCGGGGGTGTACGACAGCACCTCGCGGCGGAAGAAGGCCTCAATCCCGCCGTCCTCCAACAGTGGCACTTGCTCGGTGTCCTGCAGTTTGTTATCCGGCTCATACTCCACAACGACTGATTTGCCGTTGCTACCTTCGACTTCATACCGCCCGTGCAGTGGATCTGCCTCGGTGCCAGCCTTGTGGCGCTTAAGCACAACCGGCGCGGCCTCCTCGTCACGCCAACTAACGGCGCGTAGCATGGCGTTTCGGTCGGTTGTGGGCAAGCTCAGACCAAGTTCACCCATCGCAGCGCCGGCGCGGTTTTCGAACACGTTATAGTCGGTGAAGATCTCCTCGCCGATCTCTTTCCACAACGCGGTCGCTACCTCAACCATCCGACCATCTCTGGCCCACGTTCTGGCGTCGAGCAGTTTCTTGCGGCTGCGTTCCGACAACTCCGGAGCGTCGCCTTCGGTATCCGCGACCTTGGCCCATTCATTCAAACGGGCACGTAGTTGCTTCTCCACAGCCATAAAGTCGGTGAACAGTGCGTCGCCGATTTCTTCATGGAGTCTGGCACGCAGCGCTTGGTCCCCGGAGGCGTACCGGAGAGCCTCGGTCCCTTCACGGGTGAAGCGGCTGGCCAGGCGCATAGGACGCTCTACAGTGATCTTCCAATAGCCGAAAGACTTGTTGGGTAGAATCCTGGACTGCTCGGTCTCCGTGAAAGAAAGGAAAACATCCGTGACGCGCTGGATGTCGGTCTCGGAAAGCCTACAGTTCTTCTTTCCGAGGTTCTTGTCTAGCGGTGTGGACCAACTGGTGGCATCGATGAGCTGGACCTTACCGATTCGGTCATCGGGCTTGCGATTGGTGAGGACCCAAACGTACGTGGGAATACCGGTGTTGTAGAACAAGTTGAGAGGCAGTGCGACGATGGCTTCCAGCCAGTCATTTTCGATGATCCAGCGGCGGATGTTACTTTCACCGCCACCGGCGTCGCCTGTGAACAGCGAAGAACCGTTGTGTACTTCGGCGATGCGGCTGCCAAGTGTGGTGTCGTGCTTCATCTTTGACACCATGTTGGCCAGGAAAAGCAGCTGGCCGTCGCCGGAGCCGGTGACCAATGAGTAGGCTGAGTCCCCGGCGTGGTCGATGACGAAACGCGGGTCTTGAAGATCCTTCTTGCCACCCATCCGCTCCAGGTCACCCTTCCAGCTCTTGCCGTAGGGCGGATTTGCGAGCATGAAGTCGAACCGGAGATGAGGGAATGCATCATTCGACAGTGTCGAATATTCTGGCCCACCCTTGATGTTGTCGGCGGCCTGTCCATCACCTTTCAGTAGCAAATCTGCCTTGCAGATTGCGTAGGTCTCAGCATTGATTTCCTGCCCATACAGGTGCGTGGTTACCTCTTTGCCATGGGCTCTGGTGAGGACTTGGAGTGTTTTCTCTGCTACGGTGAGCATGCCACCGGTGCCGCATGCACCGTCATATAGAAGATAAGTCCCGTCGTCAATCTGGTCCGCAATCGGGAGAAACATGAGACGGGTCATAAGCTCGACCGCATCCCGCGGGGTCCAGTGCTCGCCGGCTTCCTCGTTGTTCTCCTCATTGAAGCGGCGCACGAGTTCTTCGAAGATGGTCCCCATCGCGTGGTTGTCGAGCCCAGGAAGTACAACTCGGCCATCGGGGTCCCGCACAGGTTCCGGCCCCAAGTTGATGTCAGGGGCAAGGAACTTTTCGATCAGAATTCCTAGCGCATCGTTGCGGGACAGCTTTGGAAGCTGGTGCCGAAACTCGAAATTTTCCAAGATCTCGCGCACGTTCGGCGAAAATCCATCGAGGTAGGCTTCGAAGTCGGTCCGCAACTGCTGCTGCGTCGCCCGGGAACGTAGATCACGTAGAGTGAACGGCGAGGTATTGTAGAACGCCTGCCCAGAAATCTCCCGCAAGGTGGCGTCTTGGTTGGTAACGCCCATGGCATCGAGTTCCCGGCTCATGTCGAGCACGGCCTGCTTGGTCGGTTCCAACACGGCGTCGAAGCGCCGTAGCACCGTCAATGGGAGAATTACGTCGCGGTACTTGCCGCGTACATAGACGTCTCTAAGGACGTCATCGGCAATGCCCCAGATGAAGTTAACGATACGACTGTGCTGCGCCCCGTACACTCTTTACTCGTCTCTTCCGGATTGCACTGGCTGCCGCTGGGGCAGCCCACCCCACACCTACTGAGCTCAGTTGCTCTGTACGGACTCTACTCGCACTGATCGAGGGCCGGGACACAACTGCGGTACTAGACACTGCAGTACCTGTGCTGCCGCCATCTGTTGCGTCTATGCGTGCCCTGGACTGCCCGTTGAGTAGCGCTGACACTGTCGCCGGCCCGTTGATAATGGCGGTTGGCACTGATCCACTTTCCATGCTCCAGAGACGCCCCGGGGATGACCACAGGCGTTCCGGCGCTGAGCCCGTGTGGCCGAGCCGCCTCGGACTGCTCAGAGACGGCCGGGGAGACACGCCAAGGCTGGGGCTTCGCCGACACAGGTCACAGCGGGTTCTGCTGTCGGTTGCGTAGCCAGTCAGGATCGCGCACCGGCACTCCAACGGCCTCTGGTTCAGTGAGGTCTGCATCTATAACCCGCATCATGCCGTCGAACAGCCAGATCAGCCGTGCGAACCGCAGAGCGGCGAATGCCATGGCGTACTCGAAGACGAACCGGGCCGAGTGGGGATCCTTGTCCCGGTCCAAGGACAGAGCTGTCAACAACAGCAGACAGCAAAGAGCCGTGCTCTGCAGCAGGCTGCGCCAGCTTCGCCTCAGTTCCTTGTGGTGTTGCGCGCGTACCGCGCGCAGCCGTTCACCGTTCGCCGCGGTGTAGAGGGAGATCGCGATAGCGCTCAGACCGCCGATCGCCGCCACCACGCCAGCAGCCGCGGCGTACAAACCCGTACGTTGTGACGACTCGATCCACGACAGCCAGTCCGACGATCCGGTGATACGGATCGTGGCGATATGGGCGCTAAGTGCCAGTGTTGCAAGGAGGTAGTCGATCCAGAGGACCGCGGCCCAGCGGTCCTCAACGCTCGTACGCACACTCACGTGCCCCCCTGTCTATGCCCAGGTCATGAGTCCCCTACGTCCACGGCCAGTCGCAAGGCATCCTCGTGCTCGATGGCTGATGACAGGATCGCATCCACCGCTGACACAATGCGGATTGAGTTGCCCGCCTCATCTGTGGCCGGCACGCGCTTCTTGGCAGTGATGCTGTGCTCAACCAGTTCGACGAGGCGCGTCTGCTCCGGACCTCCGGGGTCCGAGTAGATCAGCCGGGCCCGTGCCCGCTCGGCTCCGGAGACCACATCCGAGATCTCTTCCAGATCCGCGAGGAGGTGTTCACGGTGCTCCTTGAGCTCCTTCTTCTTCGGCACAGAGATGATCATCGTGACGCTGATCTCCCCGTAGGCATCGCCAGCCACAAGCAAGGTACGAGCAAGGCCACCCCTGCGACCCTGCAGAGCGCCCATCTTGTTGGCCATGATCTTGACCTCGACACGGCTCGCGCCGGAAGCGGTCTTCAACCGCTCAACCTCGGCATGCGCGACCACGGGTCGTATCTGCAACTCGTCGCCTGGAAAGATCCGGATGCCGTTGAGCCATGTCGCAAGAGCACGATGACTCGGGGCGGAAACGCCCCCCTGCATGATCCCGACGATGTTGCCGAACGGCAAGAAACAGATCACCGAGGTGTCTACATAGCCCTCGTGGGCGGACTGCTCTAGCTCACGAAGATCGCCGGTATCCCAATTGACCACTGACAGCCACTCACCTGCGTCCTTTACCCGGTGCAGCAGCAGATGGTCCTGCATGTTGTAGGTGGCGATGGTGCCTACCATCTGCGACTCGCCCTCGTAGGTACGGGCTGCCACCGGAGCCTGGGACAGATCCGACAGGACGCCGTCCCAATCCAACTGGGCGGGAATCCGTCTGGCTTCACCGTCCTTGATTCGGACGACCTCATAGAAGCCGACCGTGCGCTCCTTCATGTGGCCCAACGTCGCCAAGGCATCCCCCTATTTTGTATTGGCTCACGGTTGGCCAACCACTGGCCTACCGCCCCACCCACGATGTTGCGTCCATGATGAGGCAGGAGCGCACGGTAAAGCCAAGTCGAGGTTCCAGGAACTCAGTGCGTCGTTGTGCAAGTTGGCCTCGAGGCGGCACCTGGCCAGCGGCCAGGGCGGGGTAGACAAATGGCCACTTACCTGGGTGAGCAAGCGCTTAGCGGCATCGCCTGCCATACCCCGACCTGTATCGAGTTTCATCGACTCCCCGCGATGGCTTCTGTCTAGATAGGTCGCGATAAGGGGCTTTTGGTCGCGTGATCGAGATCACATGCGTAAAGTGCATGGTGCGTGACATGTGACCCGAGACGGAGGCGGTTTGGCCGGCGCTGCCGAGCCGAACCGCGCACCGGACCGTGGCCAGGCTGGAGCGGGCCGGGGTGCCGATGCGGGAGATCACGCAGAACGTGGACGGGCTGCACCAGCTCGCCGGGATGCCCGCATGCAAGGTACTGAAGCTGCACGGCAGCGTGCGCAGTGTGGTGTGCACGCGGTGCGGGGCGCGCGGCCCGATGGAGGACGCCCTGGAACGGGTGGCGGCCGGCGAGGAGGACCCGCCGTGCCGGGAATGCGGCGGCATCCTCAAGTCGGCCACCGTAATGTTCGGCGAACGCCTCGACCCGGCCATCCTCGGCGAAGCCGTCGCCATCACCAAGGCCTGCCAGGTGTTCATCGCCGTCGGCACCAGCCTCCAGGTCCAGCCCGCCGCCGGCCTCGCGGGCGTGGCCGCCGACCACGGCGCCCGGCTGGTCATCGTCAACGCCGAGCCGACACCGTACGACGACATCGCCGACGAAGTCGTCCGGGAGCCGATCGGCACCGCCCTGCCCCGGCTGCTGTGCAGGCTGAGCGCAGAGAGCAACCAGTAGATCCCCCGCCGGTGCGGTGACGAAGATTCGCCGGGTTGCGTACGCTGAGCCCCGCTGCGGTGGACGAGGAGAGCGGGCATGATGCGGAGACCGCTGGTGGGTGACGCCGTGGGAGTGCTTGAGGACGAACTGGGGTCCGGGCGGCGGGCGCTTGCCGGCCTGACGACGGACGACGCCT